>JBCCAJ010000077.1:0-9219 GCA_039814845.1 Pseudomonadota bacterium
AGGCTCAGCCCACAAGGGCGAGCGCCGGGAACATTTCAAGCAGCCAGTAAGAGAAGCTGGCAAACCCGCCTGTCAGCATCAAAAGGCCGATTGTCCAGAGCAGCAATCCCATAACCTTTTCAATGCGTTCCATGTTGCGCTTCATCCATGCCATGAGCCCGCCCAGCTTGGGCAGGAAGGCTGCAAAAAGGATGAATGGCACACCGAGCCCAAGGGCGTAGACGCCCAATAGGACCGTGCCGCGGCTGACGGAGGCTTCCGAAGCCGCCAGTGACAGGATCGCGCCGAGCTGGGGGCCGATGCAGGGCGTCCAGCCGAACGCAAAGGCCAGGCCCAGGACATATGCGCCGAACGAGGACCCACCTTGGTCGCCCGCGTCGATACGCGCTTCCCGGTCGAGGAATCCGATGCGGTAAATACCGATGAAATGGGCCCCAAAAACCATCACAATAACGCCCGCTATCGCATTGAAATAGCTTTGATATTGCAAGATCGCTATGCCCGCGGCGGACGCTGCAAAACCTAAGAACAGGAAAATCGTCGACAGGCCCAGAACAAAGAAAATCGCCGGGACAATTGCGCGGGAACGGGGTGCCTCGGCTGAACTCAGGTCGTTTAACGTTACGCCGCTCATATAGGCCAAGTAAGGCGGCACGATGGGCAGCACACAGGGGCTGAGGAACGAAATCAGCCCCGCGACCAAGGCCACGATCATGGCAGGCAAAAGGGCCGCGTCTATGATCTCTATTCCGAACATGACCGCAGATGTAGTCCATCGCGCCCGCGTCGTCACGGGCCATATCCGTGACGGGCGGTCACAAGGTTGTGGACCTTTTGTAACACCAGACCTATCTGGCGGTTATGGATGTGAAAGAGACCATAGATGCGCGCGGGTTGCTCTGCCCTCTGCCCGTTTTAAAGCTGCGCAAGCGGATGAAATCCGTCGCCCTGGATGACGTTGTGGAACTGTGGGCAGATGACCCCGCCGCCGCGATTGATGTGCCGCACTTTTGCACGGAATCCGGCCACGAGTTGGTCGCTCAGCAGGATGCCGAAGACCACACAGTCTATTGTGTCCGCAAACGGGCCTGACATGAAAAGGGCGAGGTGAATTTCCTCGCCCAATCCATTGAACTATATGTGTTTAGCGGCCTGAAGACCACCAGCCGCGGCGCTTGGGCTTGGCCGGTTCTGGCTCCGCCTCTGCGACAGGCTCCGGTTCAGGTGTCGGTTCCGGTTCTGGTGCGGGCGTAGGTTCGGGTTCCGGCGCGGGGTCAGCCGCCACCTCGGGTGTCGTATCCGCCTCTGCCGCAGGCTCTTCCGTCACCACCTCTTTCTTCTTACGTGGGGCCCGCTTCCTTTTAGGCTTTTCCGCAACCTCTTCAGGGGCGTCCTCGGATTTTTCCTCGACGTCGTCGGTCTTCGCCTCTTCCGCGTCTTCGGTCTTTTTCTTGCGAGGCGCACGTTTGCGCTTTGGCTTCTCCTCAGCCTTTTCCTCTTCAGGTTCAGAGGCTTCCGGCTTAGGCTTCACGTCGCTTTCGTCATCTTCAGAGGTGTCAGAGGCTTCAGGGGCGTCAGATGTCTCGTGCCCGTCTTCTGAATTCTCCGCATCGGCATTTTCACCACGGCCCCGGCCACGACGACGCCGACGCCGACGGCGCTTCTTCGGCTTTCCATCATCCCCGTCCTCCGACGTGGGCGTAGGCGTAGGCGTGGTGTCTTCGACCTCTGCCTCTTCGGCTTCATCGACCTCATCCATCAAAGAGCTGTCGACAGAAACCACAGTCGCTGTTGCCTCTGGCACCACACGCGTGGCGGTTTTGAACTTATCGATGGAAAAATCGGGGCTGATCAGTGTTGGATCACCCTCTACGCGCACGGACAAACCATAACGCGCCTCGATTTGCGCCACGTGTTCACGTTTCTGGTTCATCAGGAAGTTGGCGATGCCCACGGGGCACTTCACCAGCACTTCACGTGACCGACGGCGCACGCCCTCTTCTTCAATTTGGCGAAGAATGGACAGGGCCAGATTGTCATCGGATCGGATCAGGCCTGTCCCATGACAAACGGGGCACGGCTGCGTCGTGGCCTCGATCATGCCCGGGCGCAGGCGCTGGCGGCTCATCTCCAGAAGGCCGAAACCCGAGATGCGGCCGACCTGAATGCGCGCGCGATCTGATTTCAGGCGATCTTTCAGCCGCTTTTCGACGGCATTGTTGTTCTTGCGCTCATCCATGTCGATGAAGTCGATCACGATGAGACCCGCAAGGTCACGCAGACGCAACTGGCGCGCCACCTCCTCGGCAGCTTCCAAATTGGTCTTGGTGGCTGTTTCCTCGATCGAGCCTTCCTTGGTCGCCCGGCCAGAGTTCACATCGATGGCGACCAGCGCCTCGGTCACGCCGATCACAATGTAGCCGCCCGATTTCAACTGCACCGTCGGGTTGAACATCGCGGCCAGGTAGCTTTCGACCTGATAGCGGGCGAAAAGCGGCAACGCGTCACCATAGTGTTTCACGTTTTTGGCGTGGGACGGCATGATCATCTTCATGAAGTCCTTGGCCACGCGGTAACCTGCTTCGCCTTCGACCAGAACCTCATCAATCTCACGATTGTAAAGATCGCGGATCGACCGCTTGATCAGGTTGCCTTCTTCGTAGATCTGCGCGGGCGCAATGGACTTCAGCGTCAGCTCGCGGATCTGTTCCCACATGCGTTGCAAGTATTCATAATCGCGCTTGATCTCGGATTTGGTGCGTTTGGCACCCGCTGTCCGAACGATAAGCCCGGCCCCTTGAGGCACATCAATTTCGGTCGCTATCTCTTTGAGTTTCTTGCGGTCTGCGGCGTTGGTGATCTTGCGGGAAATGCCGCCGCCTCGGGCGGTGTTGGGCATCAAAACGCAGTACCGACCCGCAAGCGACAGATAGGTCGTCAGTGCAGCACCCTTGTTGCCGCGCTCCTCTTTCACCACCTGCACCAGAAGGATCTGGCGGACCTTGATCACTTCCTGGATTTTGTAGCGACGCGGGCGGGGTTTGCGCGGCGGGCGGATGTCATCGTGGTCATCATCATCGGCGACCGATTCGATGTTTTCATCTTTTTCCGACGCGTTGGACCGCTTGCGTCCGCGACGGCGGCGGCCCCTGCCACGCGGCTTGTTGCTTTGCTCATCCTCGTCATCATCGTCGTCAGAGGCATCTTCGTCAGCAGAGTCTTCACTGGTGCTTTCATCCTGAGAGGTGTCTTCGTCGGCCCCATCCTCAGCGCTTTCCTCTTCGTCGGATGTGGGGGTTTCCACGGGGGTTTCTTCCACCGTGGTCATGGGCGACAGCCCTTCCCCATCGGCCCCGGCTTCACCGCTATCGTCATCGACGTCGATGGTTTCCATCCCGTCGATATCATCCGATTGCGCCACCGCATCGTCGCTGTCTGTCTTGGCTGCCTTGGATCCCCGGCGGCGCTTGGCCTTGGGTTTGCTTTCTTCTTCCTCGTCACGGGCGCGCATGGCTTCGGCATAGGCGCGCTCCTCCTCCAGCAGCGCCTCACGGTCGGCCACAGGGATCTGATAGTAATCGGGGTGAATTTCCGAAAACGCGAGGAAGCCGTGGCGATTGCCACCGTAATCCACAAACGCCGCCTGAAGCGACGGTTCAACCCGGGTTACTTTTGCGAGGTAGATGTTGCCAGCAAGCTGGCGTTTGTTTTCAGATTCAAAGTCAAATTCATCGACCCTGTTTCCGTCGACCACCACAACGCGGGTTTCTTCCGCGTGGGTGGCATCGATAAGCATTTTCTTTGCCATGTTGGGATATCTTGAGCACGCACGCGACTGGCTGGCCTCAGAGCTATTCTGAGAGGCCGGGCTATCGGGGGCGGCATTGTCCTTGGGGCGATAAACGCAGCAACGCGGCGGTCGGTTGGACCACCGTTAAAGACACTGAGGCAAAAGGCCTGATCTTGTCGCACGCGCTTCATCGCGGTTCTTCTTCTCCGACACCCAAATGGGTGCCAATCTCTGCCCTGGCCATCATATCTGCGGCACTTGGGCGTTCTGTCAGCCGTTCGATCGGCCTAATCGTCCTGCCTCGCTCTGCGGTTTATATCCTGCGCAGGGGGAGGTCAGCGAAACTCTCAACCGGGGGGCATGCGCCCTGCCCGATAGTCTACACCTAATGGGTCATGGTGCGGCTTTTCAATCAAAAAGTCGCCCCATGGGTGAAATGATTGGCCCGTTAAAGGTAATCTGCGCGCTGAAGGCCGTATTTTGCCATCTTCTCATTCAGCGTCCGGCGCGGCAGGCACAGTTCATCCATCACCGACGCGATGGAGCCCTTGTGGCGGCGCATAGTGTTGTCGATCAGCATGCGTTCAAAGGCTTCTACATATTCCTTCAAAGGCTTGCCCTCGGTCGTCATCACGGGCTGCATTTCCTGATGATCTGACATCAAAAGCGACGCAATCGTCCCGCTGCCACGCCGCGCCTGCAGCACCGCGCGTTCTGCGACGTTGATCAACTGCCGCACATTTCCGGGCCACGGGGCCTGCAACAACTGCGCGGCCTCTTGGGCGTTCACCTGCGGGGCTTCGCAGCCGTAATCCTCCGAAAACTGGTCAGAGAACCGGGTGAAGAGGGTCAGAATATCCTCCCCACGTTGCCGCAGTGGCGGGATGGTGATGCGCAAGGATGCCAGCCGGTAAAACAAATCGGGGCGCAGCGCATCTTCGCAGGTGCGATCTTGTTCCTGCAGGTTGCAAATGGCCACAATGCGCGTCTCGGGCGGAGTACCTTCGTCGTTGATGAAGGTCAGAAGTCGCGCTTGTGCGGCATCTGACAGCGCTTCGATGTCTTCCAACACCAGCGTACCACCCCGCGCCTCTTCCACCGCGGGCAATTGGTTGTCTTCGGGGTTCATCGGGCCGAAAAGCCGCTTGATCAGCGCGTCTTCTTCCAACGCCGCACAGGGCACCAGAACGAATTTCTTGCCCGCCCGCGCGCCTACGGCATGCAGGGCATGGGCCACCAGTGTCTTGCCTGTGCCCGTCTCACCATCAATCAGCACATGATTGTCGGCCTGACCCAGGTCCAGAACGTCCTCCTTCAAACGCTCCATGACCGGGCTGGCACCGATCAGTTTGCGCATCAATTGCCCCCCATCGGACAATTCACGCCGCAACATGCGGGCATCGAGCGTCATCCGCCGCGCGTTGGAGGCCTTCTTGGCCAGATCATTCATCCGATCCGGGTTGAAAGGCTTTTCGAGAAAATCAAAGGCGCCGATGCGCATCGCCTCAACCGCCATGGGTACGTCGCCGTGGCCCGTGATCATGATCACGGGCAAGGAACTGTCCGACCCCATTAGCTTTTTGAGAAACTGCATCCCGTCCATGCCCGGCATACGGATGTCTGTCACCACGATGCCGGGGTAGTCGGGGCCAAGAATCTTCAGCGCGTCTTCAGCACTTGGAAACGCCTCCGTGTCATAGCCTGACAGCGCGAGCCACTGGCTGATCGATTGGCGCATGTCCTTTTCATCATCGACGATGGCGATTTTCATGGCGTTTGGCATATCTGCCCTCCAAATCCCCGAGGCAATGCCCTCGGGTTCCTACTCTGCTGCGGCCGTGCTTTGATCCGCACGCTGGTTCAAGATAGGAAGCTGCATTTCGAATACAGCCCCTCCTGCCGCCGCGTTGCGCGCGGTCAACCGCCCGCCCAAGTCGTTCACGATGCCCGATGAAATAGCAAGGCCAAGTCCGACCCCTTCACCGGGCTCCTTCGTGGTGTAGAAAGGCTCAAAGAGGTTTTCGATTTCTTCCAAACCGGTGCCATTGTCGCGCACTGTCAGCGAAGCGGTTTCCCCTGCGGCAAGGATGATATCGACCTCTGCGTCACGCACGGACTGTGTCGCATCCAGCGCATTGCGCAACAGGTTGACCATCACCTGTTCGATGCGCACCCGGTCGCCCATCACGACGACCTCGCTTTCAGGAATGGACCGCGTGATTTTCACCTGCCGCTGACGCAACTGGGGCTCCATCATTGCAAGGGACGAATGCAGGGCATCGCCCATATTTACAGGGGCCAATTCATGCCCGCTGTCGCGCGCGTAGGACTTCAGCTGCTTCGTGATCGCGCCCATGCGTTCGATCAGATCGTCAATGCGCTGGAAAGACGAAACAGCTTCATCCGGGCGGTTGCGACTGAGCAAAAGACGTGCGCCGGCAAGATAGGTTTTCATGGCGGCGAGAGGCTGATTAAGTTCATGGCTGACGGCGGCTGACATCTCTCCCAACGCGGCCAGTTTTGAACTTTGCGCAAGCGTCTGTTCGGCCACAGCGAGCGTTTCCTGCACCCTCTGACGCTCGGCGATTTCCCGCTGTAGGCGGACGTTCAATTGGCGAAGCTCTGCCGATTCACGCTGCGCCACGGCCATGCCGAGGGTCGATTTCCGGTTCAGATAATAGAACGCCAGCGCTAGAAGGATGGCAAACGCCATAATCTCAAGCGCCAGAACGCCGTTCACGCGCTCCCGCACGCTGGCATAGGTGGTGAAGCTGGAAATGCGCCAACCTCTGAAGGCCACGCGTCCGTCGCTGCGCATCACCGCTTGTCCCCGCCAATAGGCTTCCGCCGGGAAGGGTGCCCAGTCGGCGGTGGCCTGAATGGCGCGCTGAATAGCGCCTGTTGGTGGTGTGGTGGCCAACGCCTCTTCCGATGTCAGCCCGCGCCATTTCGGTTCAGTGGACAGGATAATGCGGTCTTGCGAGTCCGTAACCAAAACCGCATCGGCAATCCCCGCCCAGGCCTGTTCAAACTGGCCCAGATTGACCTCCACCAAGATCACGCCGGCAAACCCGGCCTGGGTTTCCATGCGGCGCGAATAAAAAAACCGGATGCGATTGCTTTCGTCCTGTATCACGTTGAAAATATTGTCATTTGCGCGCAGCGCTTCGATGAAAACCGGCGAGGTGCTGAAGGACGCGCCAAGCGATTCACGATCGGTTGAGGCCACCACACGCCCGTCTTTGCCCAAAAGCGTTAGCGAGGCGGCAGAAATCTCTTCCTTGAAACTGATCAACCGTTGCGATGACAGGGTGAAATCAGAACTGCCAAGCGCCGCGATCAGCGCGGGGTCGCGGGACAAAAGCTGTGGTACGATGGCGTTTTGGCGCAGCTCGGACAGCAAGTTGCCACTGTAGAGCACGAGGCGCAGTTCCGCCCGGTTGCGCGTGGTTTCCGTGAAACGATCCGTCAAAAAGCGATTGGTGACGGCAACAGTGGCCACGGCAATGACCAAAAGCAAGATCAGTGACAGACGGGCCCGCCAGCTGAGCGTTGGGATGGGCACACGGCTCAGAGCCCTCGCCCGGGAGCGCGACTTCAACCACCATTTAGACTGCGTTTTCATCGCCCTAAACTAGGCCGTCACGCAAGGTGTCACAAGTCAGGCAGTTTCCAATTGGCTCACGAGCGAAGAAAACAGGATCCGGCCCTGCGTGTTGCCATGCACCGGGTCGGCCATCCGCTCCGGATGGGGCATCATGCCCAGCACGCGACGGTTTTCCGACAGGATGCCCGCGATGTCATTGAGCGACCCATTGGGATTGTCCTTGTACCGGAAAGCCACGCGGCTTTGATCCTCAAGCTCTGAGATCGTCGTGTCATCAGCGAAGTAATTGCCGTCATGATGGGCGATGGGGATTGTGATCTCATCCCCTTCGGCGTAGCCGGAGGTGTACGCGCTGTCGGCAGTTTCCACTTTCAGATCAATGGCTTTGCAGATGTACTTCAACTTGGCATTGCGCAGCAAAGTGCCCGGCAAAAGCCCCGTTTCACACAGAACCTGAAATCCGTTGCAAATGCCCAGCACGTAGCCGCCTTTTTCGGCATGCGCTATGACGCCTTTGCAGATGGGGGAGTTCGCGGCAATCGCGCCGCAGCGCAGGTAATCGCCAAAGGAAAACCCGCCCGGTACGCCCACGACATCGACGCCCGCAGGCAGTTCGGTGTCCTTGTGCCAAACCATGGAGACCTTTGCCCCCGCGGCTTCGAACGCCACTTGCATGTCACGGTCACAGTTGGATCCTGGAAAGACAACGACGGCGGCATGCATCACGCGATCTCCACGGAATAGCTTTCGATCACTGTGTTAGCGAGCAGCTTTTCGCACATGTCTTTGACCGCTGTCTCGGCCTTGGCCTTATCGGTTTCTGTCAAGTCCAGTTCGATCACCTTGCCTTGGCGGACGCCTTCGACGCCATCAAAACCGAGGGACCCAAGCGCGTGGCGCACGGCCTCCCCCTGCGGGTCCAGAACCCCGTTTTTCAACATCACATGCACGCGTGCTTTCATTACTCTCGCCCCCAGTTTAACGCCCCGCCTGTGGGGCAATTTCACCGACGGCTCAGTTGATGAGCGTCGGCCGTGTCACTTGACCCGTGTTCTTGGGCATCACGCCCAAACGCTTGGCCACCTCGGAATAGGCATCCGTCAGCGACCCCAGGTCGCGACGGAACACATCCTTATCGAGCTTTTGGCCTGTCTCAATGTCCCACAAACGGCAGCTGTCAGGGCTGATCTCATCGGCCACGATCAAGCGCATGAAATCGCCGTCATAGATGCGGCCAATCTCAATCTTGAAGTCGACCAGCTTAATCCCGACGCCGTACATGACACCGGACAGGAAATCATTCACCCGCAGCGCAAGCGATAGGATATCATCCATGTCCTGCTGACTTGCCCAGCCGAAAGCCGCGATATGTTCTTCGGTCACCAGAGGGTCGCCCAAGTCATCGTTTTTCAAGCAATATTCGACGATGGGCCGGGGCAGCTGTGTCCCCTCTTCAATGCCCAAGCGTTTGGACATCGTTCCGGCGGCATAGTTGCGCACGATCACTTCCAGCGGCACAATCTCACAGGCGCGGACCAGTTGTTCGCGCATGTTCAGACGCTTCATGAAATGGTTCGGGATGCCCACATTGGTCAACCCGTTCATGAAGTATTCACTCAGCATGTTGTTGAGCACGCCTTTGCCTTCGATCACGTCCTTTTTCTCGGCGTTGAAGGCGGTGGCATCATCTTTGAAATACTGCACGATGGTCCCGGGTTCGGGCCCTTCAAACAGGGTTTTCGCCTTGCCTTCGTAAATTTTCTTGCGACGCGCCATAAAGGACCTCAGAGCCGTATTCGGAGCCTTGTGCCGCAGGGTCTGA
>JBCCAJ010000413.1:0-3013 GCA_039814845.1 Pseudomonadota bacterium
ACCCCTATGACCTGATGCCCGGCAGCCCTGCTGACCGCGCCTGAATGAAGGAGACACCCATGTCCGACGCCTATATCTACGACGCCGTGCGCACCCCGCGCGGGAAGGGCCGCAAGGATGGGTCCTTGCACGAAGTGACCGCCGCCCGCCTGTCGGCCAATGTTCTGAACGCGTTGAAAGAACGCAACGGGCTGGATGGTCATGCCGTTGAGGACGTGATCTGGGGCAATGCCACGCAGGTCATGGAACAGGGCGGCTGTTTGGCGCGGACATCCGTGCTGGCCTCTGATTTGGATGAACGCATCCCGGGTCTGTCGATCAACCGGTTCTGTGCAAGCGGCATGGAAGCTGTGAACCTGGCCGCGAACCAAGTCAAAGGCGGCGCGGGTGAGGCCTATATCGCCGGCGGCGTGGAGATGATGAGCCGCGTGGCCATGGGCAGCGACGGGGCGGCAATTGCTGTGGATCCCTCCATCGCGATGAAGACGTATTTCGTGCCGCAAGGCATTTCCGCAGATATCATCGCGACCGAATACGGGTTTACCCGCGACGACGCCGATGCGCTGGCTGTCGAAAGCCAGAACCGCGCCGCAGCGGCATGGGACGACAACCGGTTTGAAAAGTCGATCATCCAAGTCAAGGACATCAATGGGATCACCATTCTAGACCGCGATGAATACATGCGCCCTGGCACCGATATGCAATCGCTGGGCAGCCTGAAGGCAAGTTTCAAGGATATGGGTGAAGTTATGCCGGGCTTTGATGCCGTGGCGAAACTCAAATATCCGCATCTGGAGCGGATTGAGCACATTCACCACGCGGGCAACAGCTCTGGCATCGTGGATGGGTCTGCCGGTGTGCTGGTGGGGTCCAAAGCGTTCGGTGAGAAATACGGGCTGACCCCCCGTGCCCGCGTGCGTCAGACCACCAAGATCGGCACCGATCCGACGATCATGCTGACGGGCCCGGTGCCCGCGACGGAAAAGGCACTGGCCGACAGCGGTATGAAGATCGGCGATATTGATCTTTTCGAGGTCAATGAGGCGTTTGCCTCTGTCGTGTTGCGGTTCCAGCAGGCGTTTGACGTCGACCCTGCACTGGTGAACGTCAACGGCGGTTCCATCGCAATGGGCCACCCGCTGGGCGCGACAGGCGCGATGATCATCGGCACGCTTCTGGATGAGCTGGAACGCTCCGACAAGGAAGTGGGTCTTGCTACATTGTGCGTTGCCTCCGGTATGGGGGCCGCCACGATCATCGAGCGGGTTTGATGGCCTACAAACATCCCATCGGTGACGACCACCCGTTCCGGGCCGTGCATGCTTTGGCCGGGGCCGAAAATCTGCACGGGTTGGAAATTTTGGAGGCCTATGATGGGGCACTGATCCGGCTGTTTCACCGCGGCGCGAACGTGGTGTTTCGCCGCGACGGGGATCCGGGCAGTGCGATGGATCGCCAACGGTTTGATTATTGGACCCATGTGCGGGTCACACACGCAACGCCCGAAGAGATGTTGGCAGAGATCAAGGACCACATCATCGAGGTGGGTCTGAAATGACCGAAACACAAAAGACAGAACTTACAGCGCCATCACCAGAACAGCAGTGTGATGCGTGCGCCGAAACACCCCTGAAGGGAGCGAAAAATGACTGATTTCACGATGGAAAAAGGCGCCGATGGCGTCGCGGTGATCACCTGGGACACGGTGGGCAAATCCATGAACGTCATGACGATGGAGGCCTGGCCCTTGCTGGAAGGCCTGATTGATGACGCGCTGGCGGATGACGCAGTGAAGGGGGTGGTGATCACGTCGGGCAAGCCGGGCACGTTTGCGGGCGGGATGGATCTGAACGTGATTGCGCGGATGAAGGAAGAAGCCGGTGATGACCCGGCCAAGGGGCTTTTTGACGGGCTGATGGGGATGCATGGTATCCTTCGCAAGATCGAACGCGCAGGGATGGATCCCAAGACCAACAAAGGCGGCAAGCCGATTGCGGCCGCCCTGCCCGGCACGGCCTTGGGCATTGGTTTGGAATTGCCGCTGGCATGCCATCGCATTTTTGTCGCCGACAATCCTAAGGCCAAGATCGGCCTGCCGGAGATCATGGTCGGCATCTTCCCGGGCGCTGGCGGCACGACGCGCCTTGCTAAGAAGCTGGGTGCGATGGGTGCCTCGCCCCTGCTGCTCGAAGGCAAGCTGAATGATCCCAAGAAGGCCAAGATGGCCGGTGTGGTGGATGAGGTTGTCCCCGCCGATGAGTTGATGGACGCGGCCAAGGCCTGGGTTCTGTCGGAGCCGTCTATCGTGAAGCCATGGGATGAAAAGGGCTACAAAATGCCCGGTGGCGCGCCATACCACACTGCCGGGTTCATGACCTTCGTGGGGGCCTCTGCCATGGTGCATGGCAAAACCCAAGGTGCCTTTCCAGCAGCCAAGGCCCTGCTGAGCGCGGTTTACGAAGGCGCGCTGGTGCCCTTTGATACCGCATTGAAGATTGAGGCGCGCTGGTTCACCAATGTGCTGATGAACCCGTCCTCGGCGGCGATGATCCAGTCGCTTTTCATCAACAAGGAGGCGCTGGAAAAAGGCGCGTCCCGTCCGGATGTGGCCGATGAGACCGTCAAGAAAGTCGGCGTCATGGGCGCGGGCATGATGGGGGCTGGCATCGCGCTGGTGTCGGCGCAGGCGGGCATGGAGGTCGTGCTGATCGACCAAAAGCAAGAGGCCGCCGACAAGGGCAAGGCCTATGTGGAGGATTACCTCAACAAAGGCATGAAGCGTGGCAAGGTGACCGAAGACAAGAAAACCGCGATGCTGAGCCGGATCAACGCCACCACGGATTACGCAGCCCTTGAAGGTGCGGACCTGATAATCGAGGCGGTGTTCGAGGATGTGGGCGTGAAGGCCGAGGTCACCAAGAACGTGCTCAAGCACGTGGGTGATGATTGCATCTTCGCCACCAACACCTCGACCCTGCCGATCTCGGAACTGGCCAAGGCGTCAGACAACCCA
>JBCCAJ010000299.1:0-4200 GCA_039814845.1 Pseudomonadota bacterium
CAGTTGTTTGTCCCCTCGGCCTGCGGTGGCGGTGGCACCTGTGCGCAGTGCAAGGTGAAGATCTTCGAAGGGGGCGGGTCGATCCTTCCCACGGAAGAAAGCCACATCACCAAGCGTGAAGCGGCCTGCGGCGATCGTCTATCCTGTCAGGTGGCGGTCAAGCAGGACATGAAGATCGAAGTGCCTGAAGAAGTGTTTGGCGTGAAGAAGTGGGAATGCACCGTGCGTTCCAACGAAAACGTCGCAACCTTCATCAAGAACCTAGTGCTGGAACTGCCCGAAGGTGAGGATGTGAACTTCCGCGCCGGTGGCTACATCCAGATTGAGGCCCCTGCGCATGAACTCAACTACACCGATTTCGATGTGGAAGAGGACTATCGTGAAGATTGGGACAAGTTCAATCTGTGGCAATACAAATCCGTGGTGCCCGAAGGGATTGAGCGCGCCTATTCCATGGCGAACTACCCTGAGGAAAAGGGCCTGATTATGCTCAACGTGCGCGTGGCATCTCCGCCGCCCGGATCGCAGGGCATCCCGCCCGGCCAGATGTCGAGCTACATCTTCAACCTTAAGCCCGGTGACAAGGTTACGATCTCTGGCCCGTTTGGCGAATTCTTCGCCCGTGAGACTGAAAAAGAGATGGTCTTCATCGGCGGTGGTGCAGGCATGGCGCCTATGCGCAGCCATATTTTCGATCAGCTCAAGCGCCTGAAAAACCGCGATCGTAAGATTACGTTCTGGTACGGCGCGCGGTCGCGCAAAGAGATGTTTTTCGTGGAAGATTTCGATGAGTTGGCCAAGGAATTCGACAATTTCGAATGGCACGTGGCCTTGTCGGATGCGATGCCTGAGGATGATTGGGATGGCTACACCGGATTCATCCACAACGTTCTTTATGACGAATACCTCAAGGATCATCCCGCGCCGGAAGACTGCGAATACTACATGTGCGGTCCGCCCATCATGAACCAGTCTTGTACCAACATGCTTATTGATTTGGGCGTGGACCGGGAAGACATCATGCTGGATGATTTCGGCGGATAAGATTGAAACCGGGGTCTGAAAGTCAGGCCCCGATTTCTTTTTGCATCTTTCAAAATGCGCAGGCTTTGGTTTCGATGGGGAATATGCCATGCAGAACAAAGCAGATTTTTTGAAAAAATCTGCCGCCAACGTTGGCGGCAAAATTTTTCAAAAATTTTGGGGCGCGTCGTTCGCAGTGCGGGCGATTGCCTGAAAGGCGGAGAGTTCGCGCATATTGGGCTCCACCCCTGTGAACCCGCGAAGATAGCCGGCCACCCGGCTCAGACGGGTCTCGATATCCTCGCGCACGTCCAGCGCGTGATAACCCAACTGCATAAAGTAGAGGATCCGCGCCCGCGTATCGGCATCCGCATGGTCATACCCGTGGCGGATGAACATGCTTGTCACGGCCTTGATCCGCTTTGCATCGGCGGCATCAATCCTTTCCCGCACCGCGCCATCCCGCCGCGCCCATTCGCGCACGGCAAAATCGAGGCCGGTATCAAAAAGTTGCGGGTCCACAAAGCAGGTGAAGAAATTGCAGGCAGCCCCCGTGATCGTGTCCGCCGGGGCGGCACAGCGATCTTCAAGCGTGCGGGTGTTGCGCGCCTCCCATCCCGCCAGCAGGTCATCGAGAAGGTCCTGCCGGTTCTTGAAATACCAGTAAAAGCTGGAGCGTGACACGCCGAGACGGTGGCTCAGCGCCAGCACCTTCACTTCGGCCACGCCTTCGCTGACAAGAACGTCACGCGCGGCGTTGCGCCAATCACCGCGCGTGGCCTTGGTCTGACCGGTGGGAGAGGAGCCGTCCACCTGGATCAGCCCCGCATCGCCGCGCCTTGCGGGTCATAGGGCGAGGCTGCGATGATGCGTGCCGCCTTTTCCGCGCCGACGATGTGAACCTGAAGGTCTTGACCTTCCTCCGCCACAGAGGCGTCCACCATGGCCATGGCGATGGATTTTCCAACCGTGTGGCCATAGGCGCCGGAGGTGACAAAGCCCACCAGTTCCCCATCGCTCCAGATCGGTTCAAAGCCGCTGGCGTCCGCGTCGTCTGAATGTATTTCCAACGTCACCACGCGGCGTGCCGGGCCGTTGCCCTCGCGTTCGGCCATGGCCGCCCCACGGCCCACAAAATCGCCCTTGTTCCAATCGATCCAGCGGTCCATTCCGGTTTCGGCCGCTGTGTAGCCTTGGGTGAATTCCGCGTTCCAGATGCCGAAGGATTTCTCAATCCGAAGGCTTAGCAAGGCGTTGAAGCCGAACTCGCGCAGGCCAAACTCTTCGCCCGCTGCCAGCAGAGTTTTGCGCAGACCGATATGTTCGGCGGCAGAGCAATGGATTTCAAAGCCCATTTCGCCGGTGACAGAGAGCCGCCCGACCTTGACGCGGTACATGCCGATGTCGAACGTGCCGCATCCCATGAAGGGCAGATCGCCGATGGGCCCGTCGGTGAGCTTTTCCAGCACCTTGAGGCTATTGGGCCCGGCCACACCAAAGCCGACCACATTGTCGGACAGATCGCTGACATGCACGCCGTCCTCCATCCGGTCGGCGAACCAGCGCATGTGCCATTCGCGCAGATAGTAGCTGCCCATGATCCACCAGGTCCCGTTCCCCCAGTTGAAGACGGTTAGATCGCCCTTCATCTTGCCCTCTTCCGACAGCATGGGCGCCAGACGTGCCCGGCCCGGTCCAGGCAGTTTCGAGGCCATGATGCGGTTGAGCCAGGCTTCCGCCCCATCCCCCGTCACCTCGAACCGTGAAAATCCGGAGATATCGACCATGCCTGCCGCTTCGCGCACGGCTTTGCATTCCTCGGCCACGATGTCGAAGGCGTTGGAGCGTTTCAGCGTTGGGGTTTCTTCAAAGTCGGGTGTGGGGGCGAAGTAAAGCGGCACTTCGAGCCCGTAACTTGCGCCCCACTGACACCCTGCCGCCGTCATATCCGAATAGGCGGGTGCCATCTTGGCGGGGCGGCCTGCAGGCAGTTGTTCGTTGGGGTAGGTCATCACGAAGCGGCGGGTGTAGAACTGGCCGGTGGTTTCCTTGATGAATTGTTTGTTCTCTGCAAACGGGCCGTAGCGGGCCACGTCCATACCGAAGACATCTGCCTCGGGTTCGCCATGGATCATCCACTCGGCGAGTGATTTGCCCACGCCGCCGCCCTGCAGGAAGCCCGCCATCACCGCGCAGGCGCACCAGTAGCCGGGTTTGCCACGGACCGGGCCCACGAGGGGGTTGCCATCCGGTGAGAAGGTAAAGGCCCCGTTGACCCAGGTTTTCACGCCCACATCATTCAGGACGGGGTAGCGTTCAAACCCGAGCGTCAATTCGTTTTCGATCCGGTCGGGGTCTTCTTGCTGCAGTTCAAACCCGTATTCCCAGGGCGCGCCATCCATCATCCAGTGATCATGGTCGATCTCGTAGATGCCCAGTAGCATGCCCTTTTGGTCCTGACGGGTATAGGTGAAACCTTCAAGGTCCACGGTCAGTGGGATTTCCTTGTCGAGCCCTTCCAGCGCCGGGATCGTATCGGTGATCAGGTAGTGGTGGTTGAGCGGGGACACGGGCAACTCCAACCCGGCCATGCGACCCACCTGTTTGGCCCAAAGCCCTGCCGCGTTGACCACGTGTTCAGTGTGGATGGTGCCTTTTTCTGTCACGACATCCCAACCGTCTTTGGTTTGGATCAATTCTAGCACGCGGTTGTGTTCGATCACCTGCGCGCCGTGTTTTTTGGCCGCGCCCGCATAGGCCTGCACAGTCCCCGTGGTATCGATATACCCTTCGCGATCGGCCCACATACCACCCAGAATGCCGTGGGTGGACATGATGGGGTTCAACTCTCCGGCCTCTTCGGGGGTGATGAGGTGGACGTCATTGATGCCGATAGACTGGAACGTGCGGTAGGCCGATTGCAGCCATTCCCAGCGATCGGGAGTGCCAGCCAGCGTCATGCCCCCGGTCATATGCATACCGACGGATTGGCCCGATTCCTTTTCTATCTCTGAGAGCAGGTCGATCGTGTAGGCCTGAAGAGAGGCGATGTTGGGATCAGCATTCAAAGCGTGGAACCCGCCTGCAGCGTGCCAGCTAGAGCCGGCAGTGAGGATCGAACGCTCAATCAGGCAGACATCTTTCCAGCCGAATTTGGCGAGGTGGTAAAGCACGGAA
>JBCCAJ010000470.1:0-2435 GCA_039814845.1 Pseudomonadota bacterium
CAGATCTGCGGGGTATCGTCAGCGCCGCACGGCTTGGGCTGCATCAACAGCCCGGCCTGACCGATCATGTGCGCCGTCTGGGTCAAGAATTTGAGGAGATGTCATGACCGTGTTCAGCTTTGAAGGCCATCAGCCCGAGATACATGCGGACACATGGGTGGCCCATGATGCGAATGTGATCGGAAATGTGGTGCTGGAAGCGGCGACCTCGGTCTGGTTTTGCGCCACCTTGCGCGGCGACAATGAAGTGATCCATGTGGGCGCAGGCACCAATATTCAGGAAAACTGCGTGCTGCACACCGATATCGGCTTTCCGCTGACCATCGGCGAGGGATGCACCATTGGCCACAAGGTGATGCTGCATGGCTGCACCATCGGGAAGAATTCTCTGATCGGGATGGGGGCCACGGTGCTCAATGGCGCGAAGATCGGCGACAATTGCCTGATTGGCGCGGGCGCGCTGATCACGGAAGGCAAGGACATTCCAGACGGGTCACTTGTGATGGGCGTGCCGGGCAAGGTCGTGCGGGACCTTGATGAGGCCGCGATCAACGGGCTTAAACTCAGCGCGCTTGGATATCAGAAGAATATGCGCCGTTTCCGTGAGGGGCTGAGCGCGATCTGAGATGGGGTTTGACACTATTTCCTCATTGCTGGGCGCCTTGCCATTGCCGGCAGTATTGATCGGGCGCGAGGAACGGGTTCTGGGGGCCAATGACCGGGCGGAAAAGCTGCTGGGTGGACAGATCGTGGGGCGGCACTTCATCACCGCGCTGCGCCAGCCCACCATTCTGGATGCCATTGAGAACTGTTTGAGGGACCGCACCAAGCGCGGCACGCGGTATCTGTCCAATGACGGGGCGCAGGACACGACATTTTCGGTCACATGCGCGCCCGTAGACACAGAGGCAGGGCAGGCGGTTCTGGTTTCATTCGAGGATGTCACCCATCTGGAACAGGCCCATCAGATGCGCCGCGATTTCGTGGCCAATGTGAGCCATGAATTGCGCAGCCCGCTCACCTCTCTTTTGGGATTCATTGAGACACTGCAGGGTCCCGCGCTCGGGGATGCGGCGGCGTCGGAACGATTTTTGTCGATCATGGCGGATGAGGCAGGTCGCATGGAGCGTCTGGTTCATGACCTTCTGTCTTTGTCCCGCGTGGAAGAGCAGATGCGGGTGCGGCCCACGGATGACGTGAACCTGTCTGACATCCTGCGCAGCGTGATACATGCCATGAAGACCGTGGCGAAAGATCACGATGTCAATTTGGTCACTGACCTGCCGGACGGGCCAATCATTGTACCGGGCGATGCGGATCAGGTGCAGCAGGTGGTCACGAACCTTGTCGAGAATGCCATCAAATACGGTGGTCAGGGCAAGCAGGTGACGCTGTCATTATCCACCACGGATCGCGATGCGACCATTCGCGGACCCGCGGCCGTGATCGCCGTGCATGATCAGGGGGCAGGTATTGATCCAACCCATATCCCGCGCCTCACTGAACGGTTTTACCGCGTCGATAGTCACCGCTCAAGGGAAGTGGGCGGCACCGGGCTGGGCCTTGCGATCGTCAAACACATCATCGGGCGGCATCGCGGCCGGTTGCGGATCGATTCGGAACTGGGGCAAGGGTCGGAGTTTCGGGTGGTTTTGCCCTTGGGGGCTTAGGCATCCGCGCGACGCAAGACAGAAACTACGTTTTAAATGAATGCGTTAGGGATGTCATAAAACTGTTACCCAACTGTAACAAAAGCGTTGTGAGACGGGCTTAGCCAAGCCTTACGGCCATCGGTTTGGGTGGCATTGCGAAATCAGGAGACTTTCATGTCATACGCGAAATCGACCGCCTCTGTTCTGGCGATTTTGGCTGTAACTGCCACCACCGCTGCTGCCCGTGACAACGTGCAGGTGGCTGGCTCTTCGACCGTGCTTCCCTACGCCTCTATCGTGGCAGAGCTTTTTGGAGACAACACCGACTTCCCGACACCGGTTGTAGAATCAGGCGGCTCTTCCGCGGGTCTGAAGCGGTTCTGCGAAGGTGTGGGCGAGAACACAATCGACGTGGCCAACGCATCCCGCGCGATCCGCGAAAAAGAGATCAAGGCCTGCGCCGAAAACGGCGTGACCGACATTATTGAGGTGCGCATCGGCTATGACGGGATCGTCTTTGCCAGCCAGCAAACGGGTCCGGCCTTCACCGCGTTTGAAGCCTCCGACATCTTCAACGCCATTGGCGCGAAGGTGCTGAAAGACGGCGCAATCGTCGACAACACGCACGAGACATGGGCCGAATTCAACGCCGACCTGCCCGACGTGGAAATCGCCATGTTCATCCCCGGCACCAAGCACGGCACGCGCGAAGTCTTCGAAGACAAGGTCCTGCTGAAGGGCTGCGAAGACACCGGCGCCATGGCTGCAATGATGGACGCGGGC
>JBCCAJ010000373.1:0-3467 GCA_039814845.1 Pseudomonadota bacterium
CAACCCGCTGGGTCAAGGGTTCTCTGTCAGTGCGGGTATCGTGTCTGCGCGCAACCGGGCGCTGTCTGGCACCTATGATGACTACATTCAGACCGATGCTGCCATCAACCGGGGCAACTCCGGCGGGCCGCTGTTTAACCTAGATGGGCAAGTTGTGGGTGTGAACACCGCGATCCTCAGCCCCACGGGTGGATCCATCGGTATCGGCTTTTCCATGGCGTCCAACGTGGTGACCCGCGTGGTCGATCAGCTGCGTGAATTCGGCGAAACCAGACGGGGGTGGCTGGGCGTGCGCATTCAGGACGTGACGGATGACGTGGCCGAGGCGATTGGCTTGGATGAAGTTGCCGGCGCACTGGTCACGGATGTGCCTGAAGGCCCGGCAGAGGATGCTGGCATGCTGGCCGGTGACGTGATCCTGAGCTTTGACGGCGCAGATGTGGCCGACACACGTGGTCTTGTGCGTCGGGTGGGCAATACCGAGGTGGGCAAGACCGTGCGGGTCGTTGTCTTCCGCGAAGGGCAGACACAAACGCTGAAAGTGACGCTGGGTCGTCGCGAGGTTGCAGAGGGCGTGATCCCCGCAGCACAGCCGGGTGGTGACGAAAATCAGGATCCGGTGGAAGAGGTGTTTCTCGGTCTGACACTGACCCCTGTTAGCGATGAACTGCGTGAACAGCTTGAGCTGGGCGATGATGCCGAAGGGCTGGTGGTGACAGATGTCGACACCCTGTCGGAGGCCTATGAAAAGGGCATGCGTGCCGGTGATCTGATCACTGAAGCAGGTCAGCAAAGCCTGCGCACGGTGTCTGATCTGGAAGAACGCATTACGGAAGCCACGGATGCAGGTCGCAAATCCCTCCTGCTTCTTGTGCGCCGCGCAGGTGATCCGCGTTTCGTGGCCTTGTCGCTGGATGCAGAAGAATAACCAACCGCAGTAAACACGCGAAGGGCGCTCCACTGGGGCGCCCTTTTCATTTGCAGAAAACGCATTCTTTAAAAGAATGCGGTCGAAGTCTTTTAAAGACTTCGGGTCATAGGGGATAAGGAAAAGGCTTGGTGTCTTTACGAAGATAGAGCGGGTGCTTGGCCGATCCGTCCTTGTTGAGGCCGAGGCATTGCAGCGGCTTGCCGCTGTCGACCATCGCGCGGATCACTGTTTCAAGCACCCCGTGATGCCGTTTGTGCAGCTTGCCGTAGGCCAAGATGATCAATTCTGCCTCGCCCGCCATGTCCCGCAGCACGGGTACGTTTTCCAAACTGCAGGCCTCGGACGGATCATGGGGAATGTCTTTGGGTGACGTGGCACGCCAATCCAGCACATTGCCTTTGAGATACCGTGTAAAACCCCAATCCTGGGCGAACATCAGCTCTCGGTGACAGGTTGGATCCGACACGTCGGCTGCGGCCACTGACGGGTTCATACCTACAAAGAGCACCGCACGGGGGGCTGCTCCGTCCGCCGTCCAATCGCGTGTCAGGGCTTGCCGATACCGCCCACATTCGGAGAACCGTGCGCCACCGATCACCCCGTCGGGCAGCTTGATCCGCACTTTGCCGCCGGGGTTATGCAGGTCATCAGGTGCCGTCATGAACCATCCCCAAAGTTGAAGACGCGCGCGGGGTCCAGCATGCCCGCCTGAAAACGCCCAATGGCCACCGGTTGATCACCACAGATTGCCCAGCATTCCGCACCGAATTCCAGATCATGGGCGACGACGGGGGCAGCATTGCCGTTGCGCAGGCGTGCGGCGGCTTCCGCCGAGCAACTGACCCGAGGCAGATCCGTCAGGCCAAGCTCCACTGGCAGCACATGATCATCCAGTTCCGGGCTTTGGGCCATCGCCTCAATCTGGTCCATGGTAAGGCCCTCTTGGGCCCTGAACGGCCCCGACCATATCCGGCGCAACCAGGCCACATGGCCGTGACATCCCAACGCCTCCCCCAGATCGCGGGCAATGGACCGCACATAGCCGCCCTTTCCGCAGACCATCTCCAACGTGACATGATCCGTATCGGGCTTGTCTGTCAGCAGAAGTGCCTCCACCCATAAAGGCCGCGCAGCGAGCTCCATCTCTTCCCCATCGCGGGCACGTTTATAGGCGCGTTCGCCGTCGATCTTTACGGCGGAAAACTGCGGGGGGACCTGTTCGATATCCCCCAGGAACGCGGTTAGCGCGCCCTTGACCTCGTCCTCGGACGGGCGGAGGTCAGAGCGATGGGTCACTTCACCCTCGGCGTCATCGGTATTGGTGCGCAGCCCGAAGCGCACCGAAAATTCATAGGCTTTGAGGGCATCAGTCACGTACGGAACAGTTTTCGTGGCCTCGCCCAAAGCCACCGCCAAAACGCCCGTTGCCGCCGGATCGAGCGTGCCCGCATGGCCTGCCTTTTTGGCCTGTAGCGCCCAACGTACCTTGTTCACCACAGCGGTTGATGTGATGCCTTCAGGTTTGTCCACCACCAACCAGCCAGAGATATCGCGGCCTTTGCGCTTACGTGCCATGTTCCGTCCTGCATTTGCATGAAATTGCGGGCTATCAACCTCGAAAAGAGGCGTCAATCACCGCGTGTCACAACGCCCACAATCGGCCCCATCGGAAAGCCCGCATCATGGCGGTTCAGCGCGGGCGCATAGAGGCGAGAGATATTGCCGTCAAAGTAAAGCGCTTGAGGCGTGCGCAGGTGATCGCGAAACAGCGACCCGAAGGCATGGAAATTCACCGGGTCTTCCGAGATGACAAACCACGCTGTGCGCCCATCGGCGGAGGTGCCCACGCCGTTGCGGATGAACGTGCTGTCTGACGTTTCCAGAAACCGTGGATGCAGCGCCCCGTCTATGACAAGCATAGGTCCCGATTGCGTGGCGAAACGGCAGGCGGGCGATTCACGATCAAATCGACGGCTTTCCATCACCTGGGCGGCGCCGTCCTGGATGCAAAACACCCCGTTGGGCAAAAGCCCGAAATTGCCCGGCCCATCGGCGGTGATCAGGGGGGATTGCTCCTGCCCGTTTTCCACGTAATGCCCCACCGGGCTGCGATCAGAATGATACATGCCGGCATTCATCGCCAAAGCAAGTGTTTCACCGGATTTTTCCAGCAGCTGATCAACCTTGCCAAAGGTCCCCAGCGTAGACCCATTTTCCGGGTCGGTCAGGAACAGCCGGATATCCTGCGCGGCGGCATCCACGCGGCAGATGGTGTAGCTTGCGCCATCGTAGGAAACGGTATCACAGGCCGATGCCGGAATGGGCAAAAGCGCCAGCGCTATGGCCCAAAGCCGCATCATCCCTCGATATCCCGGCGCACGGCGTCCTGTTCAAAGAGGCGGCGGGTTTCATCCAGCTGATCAAACGTCTCATCAATGCGGAACCGCAGATCAGGCGCGAATTTCAGCGCCAGCTTCTTGCCGATGATGCGGCGCAGCTCACTTTTGTTCTTGGCCAGCAGGTCAATCACATCCTC
>JBCCAJ010000411.1:0-3037 GCA_039814845.1 Pseudomonadota bacterium
CAAAACTGCCGTCTATTTTCAACTCTTTCACTGGCAGGCCGCGCAGGTGCGACAACGACGCGTGACCGGTTCCAAAATCATCCAGAGAGATTTCATAGCCGCGTTCCTCAAGCGTATCGAGGAACATCTTGGCCGCGTCATTGCCGCGCCCGACAAAGCAACCTTCCGTCACCTCGATCACCACATCGCTTGGCCTTACACCTTTCTGTTCCAGCTCTTCTATGTTTCGCAGCAAAATACCCGGCGATTTCAGTTCCAAAGGGTGGACGTTCAATGCGATCCGGCCAAAATCAAGCCCCATGCGCCGCCATTCCAAGATGTCCTGTCCGATCCTTGTGGTGATGTAACGCGACAACCGAGGGATCAGACCACGTTCCGACGCGATGGTCAGGAAATCGGTTGGCGCCACGAAGCCAAGAGTGGGATCGTTCCAACGTGTCAGCGCTTCTGCCCCGAGGTAGCGCCCTGTCGCCAGTTCGACCTTGGGCTGGTAATGCACCTCGATGTTTTTGTTCCGCAAGGCACGGCGCAACCCCGCCTCGATCGCGTCGTCGCGCAAAAGTTCGGCCCTGAGGTTTTCATCGAAAACAAGCGCCTTCCCGCGCTCAACTTCCTTCACACGGTTCAATGCCACATCCGCAGCCAGCATCAGGTCTGATTTTGTCGTCCCATGCAAAGGGCACAGCGCAATGCCCACGGATGTCCCAAGATGCAGCGATTTGCCGTCTATATTGGCAGGCTCATTCACACAGCAAAGCATGCCTTGGGTGATCTGCCCCACGTCTTCGACACATCTAATTTCAGGCACAATGACGGCGAATTCATCACCGCCAAGCCTGCCCACGATGCCTGTTGCCCGAAAGTGGTGGTTAAGCCTTTCGCCTACCACCCGAATGAGCTTGTCGCCAACAGCATGCCCGAACGTGTCATTGACGTTCTTGAACCGATCAAGGTCCAGAAGCAGAAGAGCAAAGGGCCTGTGATAGGATCGGTAACCTTCCACCGCGTCTTCCAGCACCTCACTGAACGCTTTGCGGTTGGCCAAGCCGGTGATCGCATCAACGTTGGCCAAACGGCGGTTTTCATCGCGCGTCTTTTTCAGATCCTTCACCACTGCGGACAGGTCTTTCACGGATCGGTCGCGGTCGCGCTCCGTCTCTCCCATGTATGCGCTTAAGGCGAACAGGAACGTTAGAAAGACAATCACGCCCGACACCAGAAAAAGCGACCAGGTTCCGCCGCTCAGGAATGCGCCGACAATGGCAAAAACAGCCATCGTGCCGCAGTAGATGCAGGCCGCCGCAAACACCCGCCGCAGCAAAGCCGCACCGCCCGCCGCCAACCCCGCATAGGCCCAGGCGATATGACTGGCGTCAGGCTGCTTTCCGTAGGCAAGCATTAAAAAGCCAAGGACCGAAAATGGCAAAGCCAGCAAGAATTGAAGACCCAAAAGTCGCCTATGGAGCCGTCCGGACACATGCTTGATGTCCAAAGCCTGCTTTTTCCGCGCCCGAATGAAAACCCAACCGCAAAGTGCAAGCGTGACAGAAAGCCATGCCCAGGCGAATGTCGGGTTCAGCGCCACGGACACGAGCGGCGCGCTCAGGATAGCAAGGTAGATTGTGATGCACATACTGAGCGGAGTGATGGACAGTATGCTTTGAACGTCCTCAGGCAGCGGACGTGAAAAGAGCAGGTTTTTGACGTCCTTGAGCGTTCTCATGTCGACAGGCGGATCCGTTTCAGGAACCGCATGTCTTACTGTGCAACGTTTAACATCGCCGAAACTTGGGCCGCATCAAACAAGCATAGAACTTAAAATCGACGAGAAATTTGTCGTCTAAATCAAACGGACCTGCGTGCCGATTTCAACCAGTTCGAACAGTTCCGCCACCATTTCATTGTAAAGCCCGATGCACCCGTCCGACGACCGCCGCCCAATCTTGCGCGTGTCATGGGTGCCGTGGATGCGGTAGTATTGCCAGCTCAGATGCATGGCGTGCGTGCCCATCGGATTGTCCGGCCCCGGTGGCACAACGGCGGGCAGGCTGGGATCGCGTTCACGCATGGACGGTGTCGGGGTCCATGTGGGTCCTTCGACTTTCTTCGTGATCCGGGTGTAACCCAATCGGGTCAGTTCCTCACTGCGGGGCACTGATGTCGGGTACAGCTTGTAGGTTTGCCCATCCGCAGACCAGAAATGCAGTGCACGGGATTTCGTGTCGGCCACGATGGCCCCTTTGCCAAGGCTGTCGAAATGATCCTGCCATTTCGGCTTTTTAAAGCCTGACATATTCCGACGCACGAAATCCTGCGTGTCGTCGGACGCGTCTGTAATGTCCTGCGCGATTGCAGGTGCTGCTAAAAAAGAAGCGCTGCCCGCCAACAAACCGCGACGCGTGATAATCTTGCTCATAAACCTATCCTCAAAGTCCCGTTCGATTTGCAGCCGTACATAGGCATCGCAGACCCAGTTTGCTGGTTTTCGGCGATAAACTTTCTGTGTGTGGGTCCTGCCACGGGCCGACCGTGTTCCGAAGGTTACGAAGGGTCGAGTTTTTTGTGCAAATCCGCACAAAATACGCTCGACTTTGCCAAATTGCACAAAAGCTGCACCGGTCATAGCTCTGATCCAGACCCACAGCAGGAGTACGACAATGACCCCCACACACCCCGCCACTGCCATCGGGCATGTCCACCTAAAGGTGTCTGATCTTGATCAGGCGATTGAATTCTACTCGGGCGTTCTGGGCTTTGAAGTGCAGCAACGTTTGCCGTCTGGCGCGGCCTTCCTGGGCGCAGGCGGTTACCACCATCATATCGGCCTGAATACCTGGGACTCCAAAGGCGGCACCCCGCCCCCTCTCGGCACCACAGGCCTTTACCATACTGCATTCCTTTATCCTGACCGGGCACAGCTGGCCGATGCACTGCGCCGGGTAACGCAAGCCGGGTATGCCATCGAAGGATCCGCCGATCATGGGGTGAGTGAGGCGATTTACCTGTCAGACCCAGATGGCAACGGCGTGGAACTGTA
>JBCCAJ010000262.1:0-4654 GCA_039814845.1 Pseudomonadota bacterium
GATGCGGTGCGGTTGCGCATGTTCAACCTGTCTGTCCTTGTGACGGATGATTTCATGGACGCGGTAAAGGATGACGGCCCGTGGGATCTCAAATTCGGCGGCCGAGTTTATCATACCGTGCCGGCCCGCGATCTGTGGAACAAGATCATGCAGGCCACCTATGATTACGCCGAACCGGGCGTGATCTTCATCGACCGGATCAACACCGCCAATAACCTCGCCTATGCGGAATCCATCGCGGCGACCAACCCCTGTGGTGAACAACCTCTGCCGCCTTATGGGGCATGCCTTTTGGGGTCGATCAACCTGGCCCGTCTGGTGAAGGATCCGTTTGAAGCGGATGCTGATATCGAAGACGCCGAACTCGACGATCTCGTCGCCACCGCCGTGCGCATGATGGACAACGTCGTCGATGCCTCTCGCTTCCCCTTGGACGCTCAGGCGCAAGAGGCCGAAGCCAAGCGGCGCATTGGCCTTGGGGTCACAGGCCTTGCCGATGCGCTGCTGATGAAGGGCCTGCGGTATGGATCAGAGGAAGCCGCCGCCCAGACCGACCGTTGGCTGCACCAGATCGCCCGCGCGGCCTATCTCGCCTCTACGCGGCTGGCCGACGAAAAGGGTGCGTTTCCCTTGTTCGACGCGGAAGCCTTCCTTGACAGCGGCACCATGGAGGGGATGGATGACGATGTTCGCGCCGCCGTGTCCAAACATGGCATCCGAAATGCGCTGCTGACTTCCATCGCGCCCACCGGCACGATCAGCCTCTATGCGGGCAACGTCAGCTCCGGGATCGAGCCCGTGTTTGCCTATTCCTACACCCGGAAAGTCCTGCAAAAGGATGGCAGCCGCACGGAAGAAGAAGTGGTGGATTACGCCGTTGCGCTTTGGCGTGAAAAATTCGGCGATGTGGATCTACCCGACTATTTCGTCAACGCCCAGACGCTGGAACCCGAGGCCCATGTGCGCATGCAGGCCGCCGCCCAACGCTGGATCGACAGCTCCATCTCCAAGACGATAAACGTGCCCGAGGATATCAGCTTCGAGGCCTTCAAGGATGTCTACATGCAGGCCTGGGATCAGGGCTGCAAGGGCTGCACCACCTACCGGCCCAATGATGTGACAGGCTCGGTTCTGACGGTCAGTGAAAACACAGAGGCCGCGCCGGGTGAGACACCTGCCGACGCACAAGCCATGCCCGCGATGGGCGGTGAAGTGGTCTATATGTCTGAACCGCTCGACCGGCCCAATGAGCTGGAGGGCGCCACCTACAAACTCAAATGGCCCGACAGCAATCACGCGATCTATGTGACCGTGAACGACATCGTGCTGAACGGCCACCGGCGGCCCTTTGAGGTGTTCATCAACTCCAAAAATATGGAGCACTATGCCTGGACGCTCGCGCTCACTCGCATGATCTCAGCCGTGTTCCGGCGCGGGGGGGACGTGTCTTTCGTGGTGGAAGAACTCAAAGCCGTGTTCGATCCGCGCGGCGGGGCTTGGATGAACGGCAAATACATTCCCTCCACCATCGCGGCCATTGGCGGGGTACTGGAACAACATATGATCTCTATCGGCTTTCTCGAAGGCGAAGGGTTGGGGCTGAAGGAAGACCCCAAGGCGCAGGTGGTCAATCTGGGTGGGGGCCGGGGCCAGGCTTGCCCCACATGCGGGGATTTCGCGATGCGCATGGTGGAAGGGTGCATGACCTGTGCGAGCTGCGGTTATTCGAAGTGCGGTTAAAGCAGGTTGCGCAAAAGTGGGCACCAGTTTTGCACAAAATGACCTGCCATACTGTCTAACCGCGCCCACGCATAACGCATAGACCCGCGGCCACGATCATTGCCATACCCATCAGGGTCGTTGACGTCGGCGACAGGCCGAAAAACAGAATGTCCCACAAGGCGACGAAGACGAGATAGCTATATTCGAACGTGGCAACCGTCGCGGGTGGGGCGATTTTGTACGCCCCGGCAAGCATCAAACCGATGGTCACCGTGAACCCGGCCAGGATAGCCAGCACCGCCCAGTCGGTCCGTGAGACATCCGACCATGGCCCAAAGATGTATGGGTACGCCTCCGTCAGGGTATCGGGCAAAGGCAGAGTGACCAGTGCTACACTGATCACGACCCCCGCCAAAACCATCACCGCATTCAGGGACAGGGCCAAGGCGGCCACGGGCACGTCCTGGCACTTCACCCGCGTGATCACATGGCCCATCGCGTAAAAGGCGGCGCCGATCACGGGCAGCAAGGCAAAAGCGGAAAAGGCATCTGACCCGGGTTGGAGCAGCACAAGAACGCCCGCAAAACCCAGTAGGACGCCCAGCCAGCCCATGCGGCCCACGGCCTCCCCAATCACATAGGCCGACAAGAGCGCCACGAAAATCGGCGCAATGTAGTTGGCCGCGCCTACGGTCGATAGGCTTAGAAAGGGGATGGCGGCGTAGAAACACAGAAAAGTCGTCGTCAGGCACATGCCCCGCAGGATGGACCACGGGTTCAGTGCGGCGCCGAACCCGGACGCCCCGCCAATCACGAAGAGCGCAGGCAGGGCGAAGACCCCACGCAGTGCGAAGATTTGCCATAGCGATAGCGAAGCGCTGAAAAGCTTGAACACGACGTCCTGCAGCGAAATGGTCAGCGCGGTGGCGATGATCAGCAAGATCCCGAAGGTAAAATTCTGTGGCCTTCTATCTGTCATGGGGTCACGTCCGATTGATGCCCCAGTATGGCGTGGGTTACCCGGTTTGTGCCGCCTTCAAAACCGGCGCGGACCTGAGCAATTGCGACCCGATAGTCTAGCGATCTAGCAAAATCCCAGAGGCCATGAACCCGCCATCGAGGTTCAGAATGTGCCCGTTTATATACGCAGCCTCCTTTGATGCCAAAAACGCCACGGCCGCGGCCACCTCTTCGGGCTGGGCATAACGGGCCGCCGGGATTTGATCGGTCCAGCGCTTGCGGTCTTTCTCCCCATGCACTTTGAGGATCATCGGGGTGTCCACCGGCGTCGGTGCCACGGCGTTGGCTGTTACACCCTTTGCCCCCAATTCCGCCGCCAGAAGCCGTGTCAGAGTGTCTACGCCGCCCTTTGTGCAGGAATACGCACCGCGATAGGAATTGGCGATCTGGCCGTTGACGGAGCTGATGGTGATGATCCGACCAAACCCCGCCTCTGCCATGCGTCGGCCTGCCACTTGGGCGCAATGGAATGTGCCTGTCAGATTGACCTCCAGAATGCGGGCCCAATCCTCTGGGTCAAATTCCAGAATGGGCGCGGCCTTCACAATGGCCGCACTGGTCACAAGCGTATCAATCCCGCCTTGAGCATCCTGCGTGGCAAAGACGGCCTCGACCTCAGCGCGGTCTGTCACGTCAAGCGCGTGGCCTTCCGCGCTGCCACCTGCCTGACCAATCTCCTCCGCCACTGCCGTGCAGGCCTTCGCGTCCAGATCCGTGATCACCACGTGAAACCCCACCTCGGCCAAGCCCCGTGCCACGGCGGCCCCAACGCCGCCAGTCCCGCCTGTGATCAGGGCGCGTCTTTTGGTGGATGTGGCCATGGCATCTCTCCGGGGTCGTGTCCTGCCCTGATATGACGCGCAGCACCAAGGCGGGTCAAGCGGGCTTGGCGAAAGGGTCGATGATCTGCGCCTGAGGGAAAATCTGAGCCACATCGAGAGCAGAGCGTTCGCGGAAGATCAGTTTCACATTGGCCCCGGCGTCCATCGTGGCAAAGGCCTCAAGCCCCGCCGCCCGCGCCTGCCAGAGCGTTTCCAACACCTGCCAAGAGCCCGATTTGAGATACACAAGCGCAGGGCGCGCGGCCATCATCGTGGCGTGCATGGCCAAGGCATTAGCCTCTGCCAGTTGCCCCAAGGTTTCGAAATCCCCGCCCTTCACGGCGGCCTCCACCGCATCACAATCGGCCTCTGCCCGGGCAGGCCAGGCCTCAAAAAGCGGGCTTGTGGCCACCGTTTGGTTCATGCCGTCCCGTGAGCTTTGGGATTTGGGCCCGGTGTCCACGGCGATGATGGCCACCCGCAGATCATCCAGGCCGCTTTTCACGGGCTGTGCATGGCTGTCCCGCCCATCCGTTGCGCGCCCTTTGTTCCAGCGCACGAACCCGTGCCAGAATGACCGCGTTGCACTGCCGCTGCCGAAGCGGGCCAACATGCTGAGAACCTCCTTGGACAGGCCCGTGTTGAAAGCACCATCAAGGGCAAGGGTCAGCGCAGCAAACCCGCTGGCGGATGAGGCTAGACCCGCCGCCGTCGGAATGGAGTTGGTGGTGGTGATGTGCAACGGGGCGCGGCCTGCACCTGCAAACAGATCGACAAAGCGCCAGACCTTCGCCGCGGCGGGCCTCGCTGCGTCCAGATCTTCGCCGTTGAACGTCAAACGATCCGCCTCGGATGGCGCGATTTGCGTTTGCGTCCCCCAATCGCCCAGTGAAATCGACAACGACGAATTCAGCGGCAGGTTCAGCGCGGCGTCCCGTTTGCCCCAGTATTTCGCCAACGCGATGTTGGAGGGGGCATAGGCGCTGGCCTCCCGCGCCTCTCCCAAAGGATGGGGCAGCAGGTTTTCGAATATCTGTTCAGCGCTCGCCATGAAACACCACGCCTTCCTTGGCCAATTTCACAGGCTCGAA
>JBCCAJ010000070.1:0-9569 GCA_039814845.1 Pseudomonadota bacterium
AGCGGCACATCATAGGTGGCCTTCGCCGTCGCCCGGCGCAGAGCGGTTTCCAGCGCCACCATCCCACCTTCCACCCGCGCCTCATTGCCCAGTTTCACAAACCATCGGGGCACACCAGTGTCGCCACACATGGCGCGACCATCTTCCTTGGCGGCCTCGTAATTGTCCAACATGGCCTTAAGGACGAAGGAAGAGAGATCCCCATCTTCCGTTTTCACGGCAGACTTCAGCCCGTCAAGGTAGTCCTGCGGGATCTCAATCGCGGCCTTGGCCATGAGGTCTTCGGCGGTGGATTGGATGAGGGAAATGGGGATCATAGATAACTCCCTTCTAGAATAGCTTTCCTGAACCCGGTCCAGTTGCCCAGATCAGTCCGATCACTGTGCAGATCGCATACAAATTGCGCCGAAAAATAGGTTTCTTTACCTTCTACCCAATGGCACCCAAACCCTTCGCCGCCACCATTACCGCCAAAGAATAAAAAGTCTTTAGAAGTGCCCATTTGGTCTTCCTGCCAAACCGCGGCGACTTCATCCTCATGCCAAATAACGAGGTAGTCTTCACCGATGAACCCCTCGGCATGACTATAGGCTTCATAGAAACTCTGAACCCTTGGAATACTCGGCAACATTTCCCAGAATGCGTGCCGAGTGTAAGGTTTCGGATTTTGTACCTTTCCTTCTATAAACCCAAAATCTGTCACTGCGCAGCCACCAACGTCTCCGGCTCCCCCTCTGGCAGGATCGTCTCTCCGGGCTGTACAATGGTAAAGGCTACAGGCTCATTCGTCACCTCAACCTCACCACCCGTCATCTGCGCCACGGTAAACTCACTGTCGATCATCTCACCCGGCTCCGGGAAATCCTCTCGGAAATGGGCCCCGCGTGAGTTTTCCCGCACGATGCCAGCCTTCGTGATCACCTCAGATACATCGCAAAGCGACCGCAGGTTCAGCCAATCATGCCAGGTCAGGTTGAAGGCCAGATTGCTGTCATCAACTCCCACATCCATCAGCTTGTCAGACACCTCCGCGATGCCCTTCAACCCGCGCCGCATCCCGCCTTCGTTGCGCATCACGCCCACGTCTTCCCACATGACCTCCTGCAATTCCTTGCGCAGGGGCAGCACCAGACCCGGTTTGCGCGACAGAGGATAAACAGCCCGCGCCACCTCAGCCTCCAACACCGTTTCATCCGGATCGCGCAGCGCGCTCATAGACCGGATATCGCGACCCATTGTGTCGCCCGCAACGCCGCCATATACGGTCGAATTGGCCACGCCGTTGCCGCCCAGCCGGTTCGATCCATGGGCACCACCAGCATCTTCGCCGGCGACGTAAAGCCCTTCCATTGCGGTCCGCGTGTCCACATCCACGACCACACCACCCATGAAGTAATGCGCGGTTGGGACCACCTCAACGCGACCAGCGGCCAGATCAAACCCGCTATCGGCACAGCGTTTCACCATGCCCTTGAACTTCTCGCGCACGAAATCCGGCCCCAGATGGGACATCGAAATAAACACCCCCTCCTGATCGGGATTGTTGTTCTTGCGCATCTCGGCATAGATCCCGCGGCTCACCACATCGCGGGTCGCGCGTTCGCCCTTGCCGTCATAATCGAACATGAACCGCTGACCTGCGTGGTTGATCAACTGCCCGCCCGCCCCGCGCAGGCCTTCCTCCAGCACCGTGCCTGTCATCCGGGTATGATCCCCGGCAAGCAACCCGGTTGGGTGAAACTGCACCATTTCCATGTCGCGCAAACGCAGCCCTGCGCGCAGGGCCATGGCCAGCCCATCCATCGTCTTATCGCCCGATGGCGTGTGATACCGATACATGGTCGGGCCCCCGCCCGTGGCCATTAGCACCGTCTTGGCGCGCACGAACCGGAACCCGCCAGTGCGCATGTCGATCATCAAAACACCTGAGAGCGCGGTGCCATCCTTCGTCGGGATCAGCCCAATCGCACGGTGTTCCTGCAGCTTCTCAACACCGCTCGCCAGCACCTTTTCCATCAGCCGGTTGATGATCTCAATGCCGGTCAGATCACCTTTGTGCACCGTTCGGTCGGCGGTTTGCCCGGCAAAGGCCTTTTGGTGAAGCGACCCATCCGCATTGCGATCAAAGAAACAGCCGACCTCGTTCTCCAACTCCCGAATGCGCACCACGGCCTGTTCACAGAGCCGCCAAGCCATATCCTGATTGGGCAGCCATTTGCCGCCACTGATCGTATCCATGAAATGCCGCTCAACGGTATCACCCCCGCCAAGCGCCACGTTATAGCCGCCCTGCACCATCCGGGTGCAGCCGCACTTTCCGATAAGCCCCTTCACTGCAATCGTGATCTTTGTGCCCACCGGCGCGGTCTGCTGCGCATGAAGCGCCGCGAACAATCCCGCGCCCCCGGTGCCGAGGATCAGAATATCTGTGTCATGTCTTTCGATCTGCATGGGTCACACCGCCTGCATGAAAAATAGCGTGGCGATCAGGAAAGACACGGCGGTCGCGCCAGCCGCCAATGTTTTTTGCGGCGCGGACCACGGCAGAAACTCCATCGCCATCAGGCGCAGCCCGCCGAACATGTGGACCGCCAGCAAGAAGACGAGGCCGAATTCAGCCAGCTTTACCATACCGTTCGCCGTGAACGCCAAAAACCCGTCCAACCGCGCCGGATCGGTCATCGCCAGCGCTAAAATCCAGAAGTGAAACGGAAGGAACACCGCCAGCGCCAACCCCGACACCCGATGCAGAATGTAGGCCAGCCAAAGCGGATGTGCCCTCGATTTGATACCGCGCGCTTTCATGCAAACGTCACGGCCCAAACGGCCCGTGCCCCCATGGTGAAAAGCCCAATCCCCACGGCCCACATGAAGGCCTCCAATGGTCTACCCTTCAACTCGCCCCATTCATACGCCACCGTACGGAGGCCGATCGCGCCGTGAACAGACACCGCGCAGACAAATCCCCCGTAGAACATAAACCACAACAATGATCCCTGAGTGCGCCCCAAAATCTCTCCCGCAGAAAGACCACCTTGAATTGCATAGATCATCAACGCCAGATGCCCGATCACGAACGGCGCCATCAGCAGTGCCGAAATCCGTTGAGCCATATAAAGACGCAATCCGATCATGTGCGGCCCCGTTTCCAGAACTGCTTCGTCGTCTCGCGTTTGAGCCCCGCAATGGCAGACATAGGGTCCAGCTCATTCGGGCAGTACACAGTGCAGGACCCCATGGAATGGCAATTGTGACACCCCCCTGTTCCGGACACTGCGTCCAAAATGGCCACGCGACCCTCATCCTTGGCATCGTTGAGCAGCGTCCACGCCCTCTGCAAGGCCGCCGGGCCAAGGTAGTCAGGATTGCCCGCTACCGTATCGCATGCCGCATAGCAGACCGAACAATTGATGCACTCAATCCCCGCATCCGCCTCTTGCCGCTCGGGGCTCGTTTCATCCACCGCCGCGATCGGATCATCGCGCGTCAACCCGCCATGATGCACCGCCTCTGCCTCAACCCATTTGTCAAAAAACGGGTCCATATCCACGGCCAGATCCTTGATCACCGGAAGGTTACGCAGGGGGCCAATGGTGACCGCATCATCCTCTAACACCTTGGAAATGTGCGTCCGACAGGTCCAACGCGGCACGCCATTGACCATCATTGCGCAGGACCCGCACATGCCCACGCGACAGGCGAACCGATAACTCAGCGTCGGGTCAGCATTCTGCTGTACCCAGGACACGACATCGAGAACGGTTTGATTGTCATAGGCCGGAACATCGAACTGCTCTTGCGCGTTCGTGCCCCGTTCAATCGTGACGGAAATGGTGGCTTGATTGTCCACTTGACTGTTCACGGTGGCGAGTTTCCATAGCTTCCAGTTCAACACCTTTATAACTGATGGAAATTCTTAATCTATGAGAGAGTTTCTTTCGGTTTTTGTAAGAAATTATATCACAGGAGCATCCATGGCCGATACCTCACTGCAAGATCTGTTCAACGCGCGGTTCGGCGACGTGGGCGCGACGGACATACAGAACCCCGTGCTCACTCAGATGGCAGGCCGGGGCTCATGCCGCGCTTTCACGGACACGGCGGTGTCGCCCGACCTTCTGCGCGTGCTCTATGGCGCCGCGCTGTCCTCTCCAACCAAAAGCGATCTACAACAACGCGACATCGTTGAGCTACGATCGCAAAGCACGCGCCGACAGCTCGCCGCGCTGATCCCAGGGCAGGCTTGGGTCGCCGAAGCGCCTATAGTCCTAGTCTTCTGCGGCAACAACCGGCGACAGCGATTGATCCATGACTGGCACGGTATTCCCTTCGCAAATGATCATTTCGATGCGGCCTTCAACGCGATTGCGGATGCGGCCATTGCGCTTGGGGCTTTTGTGACTGCGGCCGAGGCGGTGGGGTTGGGATGTTGCCCCATTTCCGCCGTCCGGAATGAGGCGCAGGCGGTGTCAGACATGCTGGGCCTGCCGGATCATGTATTCCCCTTCGCCGGGCTTGCAGTGGGTTATCCGGCGCAGAAACCGAAGGTGTCTATGCGCCTGCCGCTTGGTGTGGCGTGCCACGTGGATCGCTATGACGAAAGCGGATTGCGGGAAACGGTTGAGGCCTACGACGCGGCTCGCACCGCCCACCAACCCTATGCCGCGCAGAAATTCGCAAACCGGTTTGGGGAGGCGAAGGACTATGGATGGTCCGAGGACAAAGCCCGTCAATACAGCGCATCTGAGCGCGCCGATTTCGGGGCGTTCATCCGCGACAAAGGGTTTGACTTGAGCTGACAGAGAAAGACACGAAGTCTTCAAAAGACTTCGTTCGCAGTTTTTTAAAAACTGCGCGCGCTTATTCTTCCGCCGTCAAATTCGCGGCCTCGATCCCGGCCACACCCGCAATCACGTCATTGTCCGAGGTGTCCCCCGTCACACCCACAGCGCCGACAACACGGCCACCCGCATCTCGCACCAGAATACCCCCCGGCACTGGCACGACCTTCCCATCAAAGAGCCCGTTCATCGCGGTCATGAAATAGGCCTGCTGATCCGCCCTCGCCATCTGTGCCCGGCCCGCCAGCCCCAGCATAATCGCGCCATAGGCCTTGCCACGGGCCAGTTCGAACCGACCCGGCGACGCTCCATCCTCGCGCTCAAAGGCGCGCACATGCCCACCAGTATCCAGCACCACGACGGAGAGCGGCTTGAACCCCTCCGCCCGGCCCTTTTCAATTGTCTTGCGAATGATCTTGCGCGCTCGGGAAAGTGAAATCTCTGCCATATTCTATCCTCCGAATGAACCGTTGGCTGCTTTTAGCTCCAACCGGCGACGGTGCAAAACAGGTTCCGTGTAGCCCGCAGGCTGCACCCGCCCCTTGAACACCAGATCACAAGCTGCTTGAAACGCGATCCCATTGAACCCCGGCGCCATCGGGTTATACGCCGCGTCCCCTTCATTCTGACGATCCACCACCTCGGCCATCTTCTTCATCGCGGCCATGACCTCTTCTTCACTGACCACCTCATGTGTCAACCAGTTGGCAATGTGCTGCGATGAAATCCGGCACGTCGCGCGATCCTCCATGAGGCCCACATCGTTGATGTCAGGCACCTTGGAACAGCCCACGCCCTGATCAATCCAGCGCACCACATAGCCCAGAATGCCCTGCGCATTGTTCTCCACTTCCTTGATGATCTGCGGCTTCGACCATTTCCGATAGCTTGCCACCGGAATATCGAGCAGCGTATCGACAAACGCCCGACGCCCCCCGGCGCGCAGCTTCTTGTGCACCGCGAACACATCGACGGCGTGATAATGCAGCGCGTGCAAAGTGGCCGCCGTGGGCGAGGGCACCCATGCGCAATTGGCCCCCGATTTGGGGTGTTCAATCTTCTGCTCCATCATCGCGGCCATCATATCAGGCATCGCCCACATGCCCTTGCCGATTTGCGCCTTGCCCGACAGCCCGCATTCCAACCCGATATCCACGTTCTGGTTTTCATACCCACCGATCCACGCCTTGCGCTTGATGAAATCCTTCCGGCTGAAGGGGCCGGCTTCCATGCTCGTGTGGATCTCATCACCGGTCCGGTCGAGGAACCCGGTGTTGATAAATGCCACGCGATGCTTCGCGGCCCGGATACATTCCTTGAGGTTCACCGAAGTGCGCCGTTCCTCATCCATCACGCCGATCTTGACCGTGTATTGCGGCAAACCTAGGAAACTTTCGACTGCCGTGAAAATCTCATCCGCAAAGGCGACTTCTTCGGGCCCATGCATCTTCGGCTTCACGATGTAGACCGATCCATGCACGGAATTGCCGCTCCTGCGCTTGAGGTCATGCATCGCAATCAACGTGGTGATCGCAGCATCCATCAAGCCCTCGGGCACCTCATTGCCATCCGCATCAAGGATCGCGGGGTTCGTCATCAAATGCCCCACATTGCGGACCCACATGAGCGCCCGTCCCTTCAGTGTCAGTGCGCTACCATCCGGCGCCGTATAGTGCCGGTCGTCATTCAACCGCCGCGTGACCGGCTGACCACCCTTCTGCAGCGTCGCCTCCAGATCACCGCGCATCAGGCCCAGCCAGTTGCCATAGGCCTGCACCTTGTCCTCGGCATCCACACAGGCGACCGAGTCTTCACAATCCATGATCGCCGACACCGCACTTTCCACCAACACATCGGCCAAGAGCGCCTGATCCCGGCAGCCAATGAAATGTGCCCGGTCAAAGATCAGTTCGACATGCAGGCCATTGTTCCGCAAAAGCACTGCATCCGGCGCCTTCGGGTCCCCGCGATACCCCATAAATTTTTCAGGCTCCGCCAGCGGGCATTCATCGACCAACAGCGCGCCGTCCCGCACGTGATAGCGCCGCACATCGGCATGGCTTGTTCCCACCAACGGAAACGCATTATCCAGAAACACCCGCGCCCGCGCCACGACACGCGCGCCACGGCCACGATCATAGCCACCCGGCGGCGGCGGCGTGCCCATTGCATCTGTGCCATACATACAATCATACAGGCTGCCCCAACGGGCATTCGCCGCATTCAACGCGTAGCGCGCATTGGTGATCGGCACGACAAGCTGCGGGCCGGGAATCTTCGCAATCTCGGGGTCAACATTGGCAGTTTCAATTTCAAAATCCGGGCCTTCCTCCACCAGATAGTCAATCTCTTTCAGGAACGCTTTGTACCCTTCATGGTCATGGGGCTGATTACGGTGACGAATGTGCCACTCGTCAATCCGGGATTGGATGACATCACGCTGTTCCAGAAGCGCTTTGTTCTTTGGCGCCATATCGGCGATCAATTTGGCAAACCCGGCCCAGAAATCACCCGTGCTGACCCCGCTGTCAGGGATGGCCTCATCCTCCAAAAACCGGGCAAGCCGTTCATCCACTTGAAGTCCGTTTTTGTTGAACCGTTGGGCCATGCCGCGCTCCTGATCCTTGAATTGCATGCAGTCGCATGCCGTTTCAATCAGAATTAGCGCGAACGTTTCCTATCGGCAACAAAACTGGTCATACTAATTTACCGGAACCCAACAAACGAGTATTCGGCGCGTCATTATAGCGTCCTGTAAACATGCACCCGGTGGGTCACATCTTCGACCCCGTAGGGCATTGAATGGATACTTTCGCTGCTCCAAACCTCTTCCCATGCGCAGGCCTGTTCCAACCGCGCAACGGCGTCGAAATAGGCCTCATCCTGGGCCGCATCATCGCGCAGGCTGAAAATGATCGGCGCACCCGGCGCGGCGACACGGATCAACCCGTCAAAGCTTTCGGGCGGGGCATGGTTGGGGGTGATCGTGCCGATGCACAACACCGCCTGCATGCTCCCATCCGGCAGGTCAATCTGCGGGCCCAGCGCGCCTTGATGCAGGTCCGCATAGATCCCCTTACGCCGCGCCACGCCCAGCATTCCTTCGGACAGATCAAGCCCGATCAGCGGCCCATACCCCAACTGCGCCAACGCCTCTGCCTGCAACCCACCGCCGCAACCTGCGTCCAGAATGGGGCCCACATCGGGTGCCACAAACCGCGTGAACACACCCGCAACAAGCGCGGGCAACCGGTAGCCCATGGCGCAAAGATCACGTTCATAGTTATCGGCCCAACTGTCATATGCGGCCTGCTGATCTTCCACGCTGGTGGCCTTGTAGACTTGCATAACCTTGTTGTCGCTCATGCTTTTAGCCTTTCATTTTGCGCGTCCCAGGGCGGATCTGCCAACACGCGGGCCGCAACGCGTTTCCCCAGAATACTGATCGTAACCGCGGTGCCCCTTGCCCGCGCGTCATCTTCCAAGAACGCGATCACCAAAGACATTCCAACGGCATGCCCGTAGGCCGAAGACGTCACCGACCCGACCATTCGATCACCTAAAAATACCGCCTCGCCGATCAGCGCATCAGTCTCTTCCCCCTCCAACGCCAGAAGCGTGATCTTGCGCTTGGGATTGCGCGCCAACATCGCCTCGCGCCCCACAAAAGATTTATCTGTCGCAGCAAACCGTTCCTGCCCCACATCCACATGACCCGCGTCATTGGCCAGTTCGTGCCCGCCTCGATAAAATTTCTCCATCCGCAAACTGTCCAACGCCTTGGTGCCAAATGGCACGATCCCATGGTCCTGCCCGGCGTCCCATATCGCATCCCACATCACACCCAGCTGATCATTGGGTCCGTGCAATTCATAAGCCAATTCACCCGTGAAACTCAGCCGCAACGCCAGCACTGGCACCTGCGCCACTGTGATTTTCTTGGCGCGCAACCACGGCAGCGCCGCGTCGGTCACATCATCCTCAGTGACAGCCGCCAACACGTCCCGCGCGCGAGGTCCTGCAAGACACAAGATACCCGTGTCATCCGTGGCATTCGTGATGCTCACGCCGTCCATCACCACCCCACAATGGAGTGTCAGCCAATCCCACACCCGCCGCTCCGACGGGGCGCCGGTGACGAAATAAAACGCCTGCGGCCCCACGCGCGCGATGGTCGCCTCCCCCTCAATCGTGCCCTTTTCATTGAGCAGCAGTGTCAGACAGGTCCGCCCCAACGCAGGCATCTGATTGGCGCAAACAGCATCCAGAAAAGCCTCCGCCCCCGGCCCCTCAATCCGAAACTTGGCAAAGGCGCTCAGGTCGGCAATCCCCACCCGGTCCCGCACTGCACCACATTCGAGCGCAACTTGATCAAAGCTACTGCTTCGCCGCCACGCCAGCGGGTCAGGCGCGTAAATCCGGGGGCGTTCCCAACCGCCCGCCTCTTCAAAAACCGCGCCCAAGGCACGCGTACGATCAAAAGCGCCAGAGGTCTTTACCCCCCGGCATGTCTGGCGCTGATGCTGCGGGTAGGGCATCGCCTGACGCAACGTGTAATCCTCCGTCGCGCGCGCCTTCGCATAAGCTGCATCCGCCCAAACCCCGAACCGGCGCGGATCAAAAGCGCGGGTTGAGATATCCGCTGATCCTTCCACCATCCACTGCGCCAAGGCCCGCCCCGCGCCCGGCCCCCAGGCAATGCCCACCGTCGCCCCGCAGGCCAGCCAG
>JBCCAJ010000054.1:0-10385 GCA_039814845.1 Pseudomonadota bacterium
CCCTGTTTCATCTTTCCGAAAAATACGCACATCCCGCCGGTCAATCCGGAGCCAGCATATACCCTTCGCCGCGCACCGTCTGCAAATAGCGCGGCTGTTTCGGGTCGGCCTCGATCTTGCGGCGGAGCCTTGTGATTTGCACGTCAACCGCTCGTTCTTGCGCCTGCCCTTTGTCGCGGCCAAGTTCTTCGACCAGCGTCGTGCGGCTCACCGGTTCGCGCAGGTGTTCGGCGAAGATGCGCATCAATTGAACCTCGGTCGCTGTCAGACGCACGGGCGCGTCCCCATTCACCAGCTCAGAACGTTCGATATCAAACCGCACCTGCCCCATCTGCAGCACCTTAGGTGTCACCGCCTCCATCTCTGTGGCGGGCACGCGGCGCAGGATGGCATTAATGCGCAAAAGAAGCTCTTTTGGCTCAAACGGCTTGGCGAGGTAATCATCCGCCCCGGCCTCCAAGCCTTTGATGCGATCTTCGGCCTCATTCTTGGCGGTCAGCAAAAGAATGGGCGTCGTGACGTCCTGACGCAAAGCAGAGGTCAGCGCAATCCCATCTTCGCCGGGCATCATCACGTCCAGCACGATGAAATCAAATTCCAGGCCAGATAGGATTTTGCGCGCATGCACGGCATCACGTGCGACAGAAACCAAAAACCCGTGCCGCAGCAGGAATTTCTTTAAAAGCTCGCGGATCCGTTCATCGTCATCGACGATCAGAAGATGTGGGTCGGGTTCGGTCATAGGTCCTCGATTATGGGTCTTGTTCACCGATGGCATGATATTTGCGCCGAAGGTCAGCCTCCATCATAGCCTCTAGCACGGTGCGGAACCCGGCAACAGCCTCTGGTCCGGCCGCGCGATAGGCATCCCGCATCCGGGCGCGTTGGGCATCGCTCAGCTGACGTTCCAGTTTGGCCCCAGCTTCTGTCAGGCGCAGATGGCGTTCGCGCTTGTCACTTTGGCCGACGCGGCTTTCCACCAGACCGTCGGCAATAAGGGTGCGCAGGACCCGGTTCAACGATTGCTTGGTGACGCCCAGAATACCCAGAAGGTTGTTCACCGTGGTGCTGGGACTGCGGGCGATGAAGTGAATGGCGCGGTGATGGGCACGGCCATAGGCCATGGTTTCCAAAATGCGGTCCGGATCACGGGTGAACCCGCGATAGGCGAAAAACATCGCCTCAATCCCCTGCCGCACCTGCTCATCCGAGAGGTAATGCGACACGTCGTCTGTCTGAGGCTCCCCCATCAGATCGTTCCGGTCCTGTTGGTCTCCGACGTCGATAATATGTCAGCTTTGTTGACATTCCAATATCAAACTGATAGCGAATCGCAGTTTTGGCGAAATAATATGTCCGATCCGGACGTTTATCGCGCAACAATCGTAAAGTGAGCGCGAGAAGGAGAAACAAATGGCTAGCTACGACAATCGTGACGGCACGATCTGGATGGATGGTCAAATGACCGACTGGCGCGATGCCAATGTGCATATCCTGACCCATGCCATGCACTACGCAAGCTCCGTTTTTGAAGGCGAACGCGCCTACAACGGCAAGATTTTCAAAAGCCGGGAACATTCTGAGCGGTTGCATTTTTCTGCCGGTGAATTGGATTTTGAAATCCCTTACAGCGTCGATGAGATTGAGGCCGCCAAGGCCAAGGTGCTCGCCGAAAACGGTCTGACGGATGCCTACGTGCGCGCGGTCGCTTGGCGCGGTGCAGGCGACGATATGGGTGTCGCGTCTGCGCGCAATCCTGTCCGCGTGGCCATCGCGGCCTGGGAATGGGGGGCGTATTACGGTGATGCGAAAATGAAGGGCGCCAAGCTCGACATTGCAAAATGGAAACGCCCAAGCCCCGAGACGATCCCCTGCAAGGCCAAGGCCGCGGGCCTTTACATGATTTGCACCCTGTCCAAGCACGAGGCCGAGGCGAAGGGGTGTTCTGACGCGATGATGTTCGACTATCGCGGCTATGTGGCCGAGGCGACAGGTGCCAATATCTTCTTCGTCAAGGACGGGGAAGTGCACACACCCAAGCCCGATTGCTTTCTCAACGGGCTGACGCGACAGACGGTGATCAGCATGTTGGAACAGCAGCAGGTGAAAGTACATGAGCGCCATATCGAACCGGCGGAATTGGAAGGATTTCAGCAGTGCTGGCTGACCGGCACCGCCGCCGAGGTAACGCCGGTGGGTCAGATCGGGGACTACACGTTCGAAGTGGGCGCCATGGCCCGCGACATCGCCACATCCTACGAGGAACTGGTGCGCAGCTGAGGCAGCTGCCCCCAGACAATTTCATTTTCTGGAGCATTTTTTTCAAAAAAATGTCGCCAACGCTGGTGGCGAAGCCTTTGAAAAAGGCTTCGTGCTGTGACGTGATAGCCGGGAGTTATTGGGGCGAGGTTGGCGCTCGCACGGCGGCAGGGCAAGCTTTGGTGATCTCTTCCGCGATAAGTGCTTTCTTCAAAGGTTTGGTGAGGAAAGCATCTAGCCCCGCCGCAAGGATGTCTTCCTTATCGCCGCCCATCGCGTGGGCGGTCATGGCCACGACGGGCACCGCACGGCCGGTTTCGGCCTGACGGGCCTTGATCCGCCGCGTTGCTTCTTTTCCGTCCATTTCCGGCATTGAGATATCCATGAAAACGATATCCGGCTCAATCCGTTCATAGGCCTCTACGGCTTCCACTCCGTTGGTGACAAATTCCAGATCGATATCCAGATCCTTGACCATCTTGGTGAAGACGAGCCGGTTGGTGCGGTTGTCATCCGCGGCCAGAACGCGCATTTGGCGCGCGGAACTCTCTTGGGTCGCGGATGGGTCTGCGGGTGGCTCTGCGGGTGCGATGGCGGGCGGGTCAGCAGCAACCCTGGTCACGGGTTGAGGCGTAGGTTCGAGGGCTGGCGCGCTCACGTCGGCTTCGGGCGCCGGGTCTGTAGCGGGCTCAGCAACCGGCTCCGGCTTGGCAGTTTCCGACCAACTCAGGTGCAAACGTTTTGAGACATCAGTTCTTGGCGGCACTGTCTCTGGCTTTGGAGGCGTCTGAGCTTCAATAGGAATTTCGTTGGCTTCGGGTTCATTGGTGACAAGACTATCGGGCACGCACGTCTTGGTGCTGCGCGCGTCGGGCGGTTGGGGCTCTGTTGCCATGGCATCCTGCCCTGACACATCTGCAGCCTGATCGCCGGGTATGGCCTTCATCGGATCAGGTGATGCAGCCTCCTGCCCCAGCGAATCCGTTGGAGCATGATCTGACGCCGGTTCGTGGTCTTTGGCGACGGGTGCGGCAGGCACCGCTGCGTCCGAAACCAATTCGGAACGGGACCTACCACTTTCCGTCTGTTGATTTTCCGTGAGCGTGTTTGCGGTCGTGACTTCCGACATCGGAACATGTGCTTCCAGTTCACTGATGGTATCGGAGGTCGGAGGATCCACGTCTGGCAAAGGTGGCTCGGCAGTTCGATCTGACACGAACACCGCCGCGCTTGGGGGGGCTGGCTCCAGTTCCGCAGGGTGATCGGAGGGTACATTCAACGCGTCGGCAAGGTTTTCCGGGGTTTCCGCTACCGGTTCGGGGACCGGGGTTATGGCGGCAGGATCACCTTGGACCGTTTCTGCGCGTGTCTGATCCAAATCGGGTAAAGCGTCAGAGGTGGTCTGCAACGGCACCTCTTGAGCGTCCTTCAGATCCGTCGCAATGTCGTCCGCGGCTGCGCCTGCAAACTGTTCGGTGCAGCCTTGCAATGCGACAAGGAAGGCATCGCGCTGCAATGGCCAAGCAAGCACGTCGGCCACCAGTCTGCGCGCGGGCTCTGTATTGGTTCTGTTTGGGTGCGGGCTCATCACCATGATCGGGGTTTGATTGCCTGCCTCTGCCAACGCCTCCGTCAGTTCAAACCCGTCCATGCCCGTCATCAGGTGCGCCGAGAGGATCAGATCGATCCTGTTCCCTTCGGCCATCCGGTCGATTGCCTCACTCCCGTTCGCGGCAAAGCCGACGCTTAAATTCAACGCTTCCAGCTTGCGTTTGAGAATGGCGCGGTTGACGGTTTGCTCATCTACCACAAGGACTGAGCGCAACCCCTCAGGCAACCGCAAAAGTTCCGTGTCGACCGGATCGACCTGCGGCAAGGTCAACGTGAACCCAAAGGTGGAACCCACACCTTCCTCAGATTCAACCCAGACATGACCACCCATCATGTTGACCAGTTTCTGAGAGATCGCCAATCCAAGGCCCGTGCCCTCGAACTTGCGGTTCTTGGCATCATCGACCTGATTGAATTCTCCAAAGATGTGGCGCACCTTTTCTTGTGGGATGCCGATGCCGGTATCCTGTATGGAAATGTGCAGCTCGGTCGTTAAACCATCTGGGGATGGGAACCCGGTGGCACGCAGGATTACGTGGCCCTTCTCGGTGAACTTCACCGCATTGCCCAAAAGGTTTGTCAGCACCTGACGGATGCGGCCCGGATCGCCCACGTATCGACGCGGCAGGAACAGGTCGAAATCCACAAACAGGTCGATCCCCTTGTCCCGGCTGTTGACCTGCATCAGGGTCACTAGTTCCTGGGTGCATTGCTCTAGGTCAAACTCCTCTTCCACAAGCACCAGCTTGCCCGCTTCAATCTTGGAGAAATCGAGCACGTCATTGATGATGACAAGCAGCGCCTCACCGGAGTTCTTGATCGTGTCCGCATAAAGCCGCTGTTCTTCGGACATCTCGGTGTCGAACATCAACTCAGCCATGCCGACAATGCCGTTCATAGGCGTGCGGATCTCATGGCTCATGTTCGCGAGGAAAGAGGATTTCGCATTGTTGGCGGCTTCCGCTTCCACCTTCGCGGCTTTCAGGCGTTTTTCGTAGCGAACGGTATCGGTGATGCGCAGGGCCAGACAGACCACATCGCCGCTGGGGCCGCGCTGATCCACCAGTTTGACATACTCATCGTTCCAAAGGCGGATCACCATGGGGTCTGGTGACGGGCTTTGCCAACGATCCAGCATCATCTCACGCCATTCGGCGGGGCGATGCGTTCCAGTGTCGACGATGCCTTCCTCGGTAACCAACTGAAGGACTTCGACATAGGTGATACCAACCTTTACGTCTTCCAACCCGCCAAAGGCTGCCACCCATGCACTGTTGGCCGTGACCATTTGGCTGTCAGCGTCAAAGACGGCGAACCCATCCTCAATCGTGTTGATCGAATGCCACAGGCGTCGTTCGAGTATTTCAACTTTTTCGGTGGCCACGGTCAGATCGGATTTGACGCGCGCGTTTTCGTCTTGAACAGTTTTGACAACGGCGCGGGTGGTGTGAATCTCCTCACTCAGCGCCAAAGCGTGTTTGCCCAGTTTGCGATTGGCGGCAGAAAGTTCCGCCTGTTTTTGCTCCAAGCGTCGTTCTGCCGCCAAACGGGCCCTGCGTTCTTCCGCCAGCTTGTTTGCCAGGGTCATGCCCGTTCTCCGAAGCGAAACTAACCTTGCTTCGTGGATATCCCGATCATGCTGAACATCTTCTTAATTTCACCTGAGCGGCGGCAAGGTTTCTTGCAAGCCACGGGCACGGCTAGGGGAATCGTTGTCTGAATTTCAAACGCGTGGCACCATGACGGCGCATGCCAAGGAGGTTCCCATGCTCCGTCCTATATTTTCCGCGCTTGTTTTCATTTGTTTTGCCAGCCACGCGATTGCCCAATCCACCGTTCCTGAACGTCGGGAGGTGGTAACCCCCAAGACCGATTTCTTCGGCGCCGATATCAACCCGATCTTCGACACCACGATCAAGGCCTGTCGAACGGCCTGCATGGCGACACCCGATTGTCAGGCCTACACGTTCAACAACGAAAAGAACGCCTGTTTCCTGAAATCCGAGGTGCTGGAGGTGCAAGCCTTTGACGGGGCGACCTCGGCCGAGATGCTGCGCACCGATCCCCGCGTTCTGGCGCAAGCGGGCCCTCGGGCGGAGGATCTTGGCTTTCTGGGCCAAGAGGACCTTAGCAACATTCGCAGCCTCGCGCTGAACATCGGGTCGCGCCATCCGGGCGGACAGTGGGGCGTGGATCAAATGCTGGAGGCCGCGCAACGAGAGATCGCGCAGGGTGATTACCTCAACGCCATGCGCTGGACCGGGGCGATTGTGGCCCGCTCGGATGCGGCTGATCAGTGGGCGGAATATGCCCGCCTGTCGATGCTGATCGAGACGCAGCACAATTCCGACAAGAACCGCTACGGCCAACAGGCGTTTGAAGCTTCGGCCAATGCTTATCTGCGCGCGCTCAGTGACGGAATGCGCGTGACGGCATTGATGGAGATGGCCCCGGCGCTTGAACGCATCGGACGAGGCCGAGATATGGTCAGCGCCCTGCGTCTGGCCGAGGGGATACAGCCGCGCGCCGATGTGCTGAGCGCGCTGGAAAGTGCCGTCGCGAAATACGGCTTCCGCATCACGGAGCACCGCGCGGATAATGAAAGTGCAGCGCCTCGCATTTGCGCAGAATTCTCGGAACCGCTGATCAAAGGTGGCACGGACTATACGCCGTTTGTGCGACTGCCCAGCGCAGGCATGGTAGTCGAACCCGACGACCGTCAGCTGTGCATCGACGGCGTACAGCATGGGGAACGCTACACCGTCACATTCCGCAAGGGCCTGCCTGCCGCCAGCGGTGAGACACTGATCAAGGATGTGGAAATCGCGCTTTACGTCCGTGACCGCTCCCCCTCTGTCGCTTTCCCCGGCCGGGCCTATGTGTTGCCCAAATCCTCTGAGGCCGCGCTGCCCGTGGAAAGCGTGAACCTCGAGGAGGTGGAGCTGCAACTGATGCGGATGAGTGATCGCAACCTGTTGCGAGTGATGCAGGATGATCTGTTTGGTCGGCCGCTGGATCACTGGGCGGCGGAGCGGTTTAGCACGGATCTTGCGGAAGAGGTTTGGTCCGGCGTGGGCGACGTACAGAACACGCTCAACCAGACCATGACCACGCGTCTGCCCTTGGGTGATGTCCTCGCCAATGAACCGCCCGGCATCTATGCCCTCACCGCGCGCGTGCCGGGCGAAGACATCTATGACAGCGAAGGCGCGACGCAGTGGTTTGTGCTGTCTGACCTCGGGTTGACGACGCTGAAGGGCAACGATGGCCTGCATGTCTTCGTGAAATCGCTGGGCAACGCGGCGGCGCTGGAAGGTGTGGAACTCACGCTGCTGTCCCGCGCCAATGACCCGTTGGGCACCGCCACCACTGACGCCATGGGCCACGCCCGCTTTGATGCAGGGCTGACACGCGGCACCGCGGGTGCCGCCCCCGCCCTCGTGATCGCCGAGCAAAGCGAAGCGGATCTGGCCTTCCTGTCCCTCACCGATCCGGCCTTTGACCTCTCTGACCGCGGGGTGGAAGGGCGCGAAGCGGCCCCGGCCATTGACGTGTTCCTCACCACCGATCGAGGGGCCTATCGCGCCGGCGAAGTGATCTATGCCACCGCGTTGGCCCGCGATGCGCTCAGCGACGCCATCACCAGTCTGCCGCTCACCGCCATTTTGCGCCGTCCTGATGGGGTGGAGTATTCCCGGCATCTGTCCTCTGACGACCGCGCTGGTGGCCACGTTTTCAAACTGCCCGTCGCGGCGTCCGCCCCGCGCGGCGCATGGACGCTGGACATCAAAGCCGACCCAGACGCACCTGTGCTGGCCAGTCAAAGCGTTTTGGTCGAGGATTTCCTGCCCGAACGGATAGACTTTGACCTGACCCTGCCCGATGCGCCCCTGCGCCCCGGCGACACCGCGCCCCTGACCGTGGAGGCTAAATATCTCTTCGGTGCACCCGGTGCAGGGCTTGTGGCTGATGGGCTTGTTCGACTCACGCCCAAACGCGCGCTGGGGGATTTCCCCGGCTATCAGTTCGGCCTTTTCGATGAGCGTGCGCCGCGTGCCAGTGACTATGTTGAGGGCGGCACCACGGGCTCTGACGGGCAGATTGTACTCAACGTCCCGATCCCCAAAAACGCCGCCACAGATCGTCCCTCTGAGGCACGCATCACCGTCAGCGTCCGCGAAGGCTCCGGCCGCCCAGTGGAGCGGGAGGTGAAAAAAATGCTCGCCCCGGCAGGGCCTCTGATCGGGATCAAACCTATCTTCGACGATGTGGTCCCCCAAAGCACCCAAGCCGAATTCGACGTGATCGCGATTGGACCCGATCTGAGCGGCATCGACATGCCGGTCAAATGGACAGTGAACCGCATCCAGACGCGCTATCAATGGTATCAGGCGTCCGGCAATTGGAACTGGGAACCCATTACCACCCGCACGCGCGTTGACACCGGGACGGCTCAGCTGGGGGACGATCCCCTGACCCTGTCTGCGCCTGTCGATTGGGGCCGGTATGAGCTGGTCGTGGAACGGGAAGGCGGGGCCTATGTCGGTTCCTCGGCTGAATTCTATGCCGGGTGGTACGCGCCATCCGATGCCTCCAGCACGCCCGACACTTTGGAACTGTCCCTCGATAAACCCGACTACCGCCCCGGTGACACCGCGCAATTGCGCATCGTGCCACGCTATGCGGGGACAGCGCTGATCACCGTGATGTCTGATCGCGTGGTCGATATGCAGGCCGTTGAGGTGATTGAGGGCGACAACCTGATCCCTGTTTCCGTGACCGAAGCTTGGGGCGCAGGGGCGTACGTCACCGCGCAGGTCATCCGCCCAATGGACGCCGCTTCTGGCCGCAATCCCGCGAGGTCGCTGGGTCTGGCCTATGCCAAGATCGACCCCGGCGCGCGGCAGTTGTCCGTGGACATCGACGCGCCGGATATGTCTGACCCGCGCGGCCCGGTAGAGGTCGCCGTGACGGTGGATGGGTTGGGTGACAGCCAAGGTTTCGTGACGCTCGCCGCCGTCGATGTGGGTATCCTCAACCTCACCGGATTCGACAGCCCCGACCCCTCTGGTCACTACTTCGGCCAGCGCCGTCTGGGCGTGGAAATCCGCGATCTCTATGGTCGCCTCATCGACGGAATGAACGGCGCGCAGGGGCAAGTGCGGTCCGGTGGTGACGCGGGCGCGGGCGCGGGGTTCGAAAGCCCCCCACCGCAGGATGAACTGGTCGCCTATTTCACCGGTCCGATTGCTGTGGACGTCGATGGCCGTGCGACGGCGAGCTTTGACATTCCTGATTTCAACGGGACCGTCCGGCTGATGGCTGTGGCGTGGTCTGACGCGGGCGTCGGGCAGGCCGAAGACGAAATCCTGATCCGCGATCCGGTCGTCGTCACCGCCTCCATGCCCCGCTTTCTTGCGCCCGGCGATCAAAGCCGGCTGCTTTTGGAGGTGATCCATACCGAAGGCCCCGCAGGTCGCATGGGGCTCGATGTCACGACCCAAGGCCTCACCTTTGTCTCCGACATCCCCTCCGGCCTTGATCTGGGCGAAGGCGACAAGGCCGTTCTGGCGCTGCCGTTCCGCGCGGGCGATGTGGGGGATCACGACATTCGCGTGGCGCTCACCACACCCGATGGCAAGCAACTGGTGAACGAGGTGACGCTGGGCGTGCGCTCCAACGACCCTGAAGTCGCCACCACGCGGCGCTTCTCTTTGGGCGTGGGCGACACGTTCACGCTCGATGCCAATGTGATGGCCGGTCTGCGCCCCGGTACGGGCAGTGCGATCCTGTCGGCCGGGCCTCTGGCGAAACTGAACGCGCCGGGGCTTCTGACCGCGCTCGACCGCTACCCCTATGGCTGCACCGAACAGGTGACATCCCGCGCGATGCCGCTTTTGTACTTCGCGGACGTCGCGGGCGCGCTTGGTCTGGCTAACGACGATCAAATCCAAACCCGCGTCGATCAAGCCGTGGCTCAAATCCTGTCGCGGCAGGCCAGCAACGGGGCGTTCGGGCTTTGGCGCGCATCGAGTGGGGATTTCTGGCTCGACGCCTATGTGACCGATTTCCTATCCCGTGCAAAAGCGAAGGGGTATGACGTGCCAAGACAAGCCTTCCAGCTTGCGATGGACAACCTGCGCAACCGTGTGAACTATGCCCCCGATTTCGAAAAGGGCGGCGAGGATGTGGCCTATGCCCTGATGGTGCTGGCCCGTGAAGGCGCGGCGCGCATGGGGGATCTGCGTTACTTCGCCGACGTCAAAGCCCAGAATTTCGCGACGCCCATGGCTCTGGCACAACTGGGTGCGGCGCTGGCGAGTTACGGTGATCAAACTCGTGCCGACCGGATGTTCACCCTGGCCATGGCGCGTGTGAGCGGAACAGGCGGGTTAGAGCGGAACCTTTGGCGTGCGGACTATGGCACCCATCTGCGCGATCGTGCTGCCGTTCTGACATTGGCGGTGGAAGCGGGCAGCAATGCGGTGGATGCGGATGCCCTGACCGGATCCCTC
>JBCCAJ010000194.1:0-5615 GCA_039814845.1 Pseudomonadota bacterium
CGTGAATTGGAAGCCTATGGCGGCGCGCTGGCGGACAAACCGCGCGTGACTGTGCTGAACAAGATCGACGCGCTCGATGAGGAAGAACGCGCCTTTCTGCGTGAGGAGCTGGAGGCGGTGGTGGGCGGCCCTGTGATGATGATGTCGGGCGTGTCGCGGGAGGGCGTCACAGACGTGCTGCGCTCGGTGCGGGATATGATGCGCACGGAACGCGACCGCGAAAACGCCAAAACGATGCAGGCCGAACCATGGCGACCCTAAAGGACGCACGCCGGATTGTAGTGAAAATCGGGTCGGCGCTGTTGGTGGATAAAGACAGTGGCACGTTGCGGGCCGCGTGGTTGCAGGCACTGGCCGATGACGTGGCAAAGCTGCGCGGGCGGGGGTCGGATGTGATCCTCGTGTCGTCAGGCTCCATCGCGTTGGGCCGCGCCACGCTGGGCCTGCCGGCCAGTGACCTGACCTTGGAACAATCGCAGGCCGCCGCCGCCGTGGGGCAAATCCAACTGGCGCACGCCTATGACGGTGCGCTTGAGGGGCATGGTCTGCGCGCGGCACAAGTTCTGGTGACACTGGAAGACAGCGCCGATCGCCGCCGCTACCTGAATTCCCGCGCTACGCTGGATCAATTGCTGAGCCTGGGCACAGTGCCGATTGTGAACGAAAATGACACCGTGGCCACCGATGAGATCCGCTATGGCGACAATGATCGTCTGGCCGCGCAGGTGGCGGTGACGGCGGGGGCGGATTTGCTTGTGCTGCTGAGCGATGTGGACGGGCTTTACACGGCCAACCCCTCTGAGGATAAAACTGCCCGCCGATTGGACCGCGTGGACGCCATCACGCCTGAGATTGAGGCCATGGCGGGCGATGCGGGATCGGGCCTGTCGAAGGGCGGGATGAAGACCAAAGTGATGGCAGCCAAGACCTCCACAGTGGCGGGCTGTGACATGGTGATCACTGAAGGATCAGTCCTCAACCCATTGGAAAAGCTTGAAAATGGCGCGGCGGCCACGTGGTTTTCTGCGCAGGGCGACCCCCGACAAAAGCGCAAGCAATGGATCGCCTCGATGAAACCCAAGGGCCGCGTGCATGTGGATGCGGGCGCGCAGAAGGCGTTGACCGGCGGTGGGTCTTTGCTGCCCGCAGGCGTGAGTGCCGTGGATGGCGGGTTCATGCGTGGCGACATGGTGGAGGTCCTCTCTGACAGCGGTCGGGTGCTGGGTCAGGGCCTCGCGCGATATGACGCGACAGATGCGGCCCGTATCAAGGGCTTGAAAACCCAGGAAATTGAAGGCGTTCTGGGCTATCCTTCACGTGGCCCTCTCATTCATCGCGACGATCTGGTGTTCTGACTTGGATTTGATAGGCTAAGACCCATGAAAGACTTCAACGATATCCCAACCTTGATGGCCGACATCGGCACCCGCGCCAAAGCTGCGGCAACCCAGCTTGCCACCGCCAGTCCGGAGGCCAAGACAAAGGCGCTCATGGCCGCTGCGGATGCGATCATGGCGGCGGAAGGCGATATTATCGCAGCCAACGCGCTCGATATGGAGTATGGCCGCGAAAAAGGTCTGTCTGGTGCTATGCTGGACCGCTTGCTGCTGACCCCTGACCGCATCGCAGCCATGGCTGGCGGCTTGCGCGCCGTGGCTGCACAAACCGACCCGGTGGGAGAGGTCACTGACGAATGGACTCAACCCACGGGCTTGCACATCCGTCGCGTCCGGACGCCCCTGGGCGTGATCGGCGTGATCTACGAAAGCCGCCCCAATGTGACGGCAGATGCGGGCGCGCTTTGCCTCAAATCTGGCAATGCGGTGATCCTGCGCGGCGGGTCAGAGGGGTTCAATTCCTCCGGCGCCATCCATGCTTGCCTTGTGGAGGGGCTGAAGGCGGCGGACCTGCCCGAAGATGCCATTCAGCTGATCCCCACCCGCGACCGTGCCGCCGTGCGCGAACTTTTGACCATGACCGAGCATGTGGACGTGATTGTGCCCCGTGGCGGGAAAGGCCTGGTGGGCCTCGTGCAGAAAGAGGCGCGCGTGCCGGTTTTTGCCCACCTGGAGGGGATCGTGCACATCTACGTGGATGCCTCTGCGGATCCGGAGAAAACCCGCGCGGTCGTGATGAACGCCAAAACCCGCCGAACGGGGATTTGCGGCGCTGCGGAATGCCTTATCTTTCACGCGGATGTGGCTGATACCATTGGAAAAACCGTGATCGGTGACCTCGTGGCGGCCGGCGTCGAAGTGCGCGCGGATGAGGCATTGCAAACGACCGGCACCATCCAAGCCAATTCTGAGGACTGGGGTAAGGAATTCCTCGACAGCATCATCGCGGCCCGCGTTGTGCCTGACATGGATGCCGCTATCGCCCATATCCGCGCGTATCATTCGCAGCACACCGATTGCATCATGGCGGAGGATGACGCCGCCGCTGATGCGTTCTTTGCCCAGCTCGACAGCGCAATTCTGATGCGCAATGCCTCCACCCAGTTTGCCGATGGCGGCGAATTCGGCATGGGGGCAGAGATCGGCATCGCCACTGGCAAAATGCACGCCCGTGGCCCTGTTGGTGCGGCGCAGCTGACCAGCTTCAAATATCTTGTGGTGGGCGACGGCACAGTACGCGGATAATCCCGCGTCAGATCCGCATCGTCAGCGCGGCGTCGTTGGACGATATGACAAGCCTGCGCCCCAATTGACGCAGCACCTCAGGCAGGATCGCGAATTGAACCGCAGCGGGCGCAATGGCAATTTCGGTATCCGCGCAAGCCGCTGCCTCACCCTGAAGCATACCCCACGGTGCGCTCTGCAGCATGAGCTTCGGGCCCTCGGCCTCTATAATAAAAGCATTTTCCTGTCTTGTAACATCGATCTGGCCACCTGATCCCAACGCGGCCTCCGCGCACATCAACATCAAGAGGATGGCCTTCGCCTCTGCGCGGAAAACATCGTCCAGAATCTGCCAGTTGACCGCGATCCGGTCGCTTAGAAAAACGCCCCGCAAAATGCCGGAAATTTCTTCCCCGCTTACGGTGTGGCCTGCATCCAGCGGGCCGGTGTCGCCAAAAGCCAGCCGATAATATTTGATCCGTGCGGCGGCACTTTGAGCGCTTTGATTGACCAGATCCGCCTCTGGCCCGCGGGGCAGGCCTGCAAGCTCCATCAATTCCAGCCCGTTGGTCACGGCGCCGATCGGACTGATCAGATCATGGCAGATGCGTGACCCAATAAGGCCCGCAAGCTTATCATCAGTGCAGTTCAACATACCACCTCCCGGCCGGACAATCATTGCGCGTTCCGAGCGTTTTGCATTTAAAGGTTCTTTTGCGGGTGTTGCGTCCACACCGCGCGTTTCTCATGTAAAGGGAACCACGTAACATCTTTAAGAAAGTTTAACGCACGTTAAAGTTGTTTGCCAGCGTTAAAGGCAGAGCGCCGTTGTGTTGCGCCCCGCGCGCGCATAGAAAGCTGCGATGACAAAAGAGGCGCGCATGAATTCTATCCGGTCAGACGGGGAAGAGCGGTTTGTGGTCAGACTGGCCGCAAATGATGCGGATTTGCGCGCCGCGCAGCGGCTTCGATACGATGTTTTCGTCCGGGAACTGGGCAGCGATGGCACGTTGGTGGATCATGATGCGGGGCTGGAGAGGGACCGCTTTGACCCTCATTTTGACCATCTGCTTCTGATTGACCGTGCCGCAGGTGATGCGGTTGTCGGCGCGTATCGCCTTTTGCCTGGGGACAGGCGTGCGGAGGTGGGGCAGTTTTACTCAGAAGACGAATACGATCTGGACGTACTGAAACGATCTGGCCGTAAACTGCTGGAGCTGGGCCGGTCCTGCCTTGCGCCCGCCTATCGTGGTGGGGAAGGCATGTATCATCTGTTCAACGGGCTTGCGCGCTATGTCTTTGATCACGAAGTGGAAATCCTCTTCGGGGTTGCGTCCTTCCATGGTACTGATCCGGCTGCATTGGCCGCGCCTTTGTCGCTTCTGCACCATCGCCATTTGGCCCCAGAGGAGCTGCGAGTCCGGGCTCAAGGGGCGCATTACCAGTCGATGAATTTGATGCCGGAAGACCAGATTGATCGCCGCGAAGCCATGCTTCAGGTGCCTGCGCTTTTGAAAGCCTATCTCAGGCTGGGCGGGTTCGTGGGTGATGGGGCATTTGTGGATCATGCGTTCAACACCACCGACATCTGTCTGGTAATGGACACGCAGCGCATGAATGAGGCGCAAAAAGCCATTTATACCAAAGGCGTTACGGCGTGACCTTCACCTGGTCGCCGGAGGAAATGCCCCCGGAGGTCAAGATCACGCCCTTGGGCTGGATACTTGTCCTTCTGCGCGGGGTGCCGATCGTTTTGATTTTGCTTGCGGGCGTGGTGCTCATGGCCGCACTGCGACTGATCGAACGCCCGCTGCACGGGCAGGCGCGACCCTGGACACCCGTTATCACAGTGGTGGTGTGCCGGTTCTGTCTGGCCCTACTGGGGATCCGGCGGCAGGTGGAAGGCCAGATTATGGGCCATCCTGGAGCTTTGGTGGCGAACCACTCCTCATGGCTCGACATTTTTTCGTTGAACGCGATGACACGGCTTTACTTCGTGTCCAAGTCAGAGGTGGCGGGATGGCCGGGCATTGGTCTTCTGGCCAAAATCACCGGCACGGTCTTTATTGCCCGCGACCGCCGACAGGCCCGCGCGCAACAGGATGTGTTCGAAACGCGGCTGAAGGCCGGGCATCGGTTGCTGTTTTTTCCAGAAGGAACGTCGACTGACAATTTCCGGGTTCTTCCCTTTAAATCAACGCTTTTTGGCGCGTTCTTTACGCCAGAATTGAGTGAAACGCTTTACATCCAACCCATCAGCGTGGCCTACACTGCACCCAAAGGCCAGGATCCTCGGTTTTATGGCTGGTGGGGTGATATGGATTTCGGGCCCCATGCGCTGATCTTGCTTGCGCAGCCGCGGGGCGGGTCGGTCAAGGTGGTGTGCCTTCCGCCGGTCCCTGTGCGCGATGTGGCGGACCGCAAGGCGATGGCGGCAATTATGGAGCAGGCCGTGCGTGAGGGCATGCCGGAAGCGCGGAAGGTGTCGGCCTAGGCCATGGCCGCTTTCAGCTCGGTCAAGCTGGCGGACGGATCATCCGTGCCCCAAATCTCGATTCCGATACCGAAAAAGTCTGTTATGCCAGAGAGTTCAGAGACATAGCTCACGTTCAGTGCGCCCTCGGCCACGACAGGCACTTCGATCATTTCGCTCCACCAAGCAAAGAGATCCGCCTCAGCCTGACTGCCATCGCCCAACGCACTGGCGCCAGCGGGGCCGAAACTGACGTAGTCTGCCCCCGATTCACCGGCGGAAATGCCATCATGGCGGCTTGTGCCACAGAACGCGCCCACAACGGCATCCGGCCCCAAAGCCTTGCGCGCCGCGCGCACCTGGCGGGGCCCATCAAGCAGATGCACACCATCAAGCCCAAGCCGTTCGGCCAGCACGAAATGGGTTTCGATGACCAGCGCCACATCGCGCGCATGGGTCAGCTCACGACAGGCATCGGCAGCGCGAGACAGCTCCGCCTCATCATGGGTGGAGAGCGCAAG
>JBCCAJ010000122.1:0-7320 GCA_039814845.1 Pseudomonadota bacterium
CCAGCTCTGCCTGGCGCGGTCGGTCTTGCATAAGCGCAATTTCTGCTCGAATGAGTTTTCGGGTGCGCTCGGCTTCCCCCTGGGCCAAGGGGGCAACGAATGCGCCGGCCTGATCGGGAAAGCCCAGCGCCAGCAGGCGGGCACCAACATCATTGCCCACGCTGTCATCGAGGCTGAACCGTGTCGATGATTGCGCGCCAATCATATGGGTTAGAAAGGTCGGATCGCTGGATTTTTGCGCAAGCAAGTCAACAAGTTCAGAGAGTGTCCCTTCGGTCGGAGCCGGGGCCGCGCGATTGAGCCGCGCGCGTTCGGAGAATGCCTCATCAAAGGCGCCGGATGCGGCCAACGACAACACGTAGGCCCGCGCCATATCTTGCCCCATCGGCACATCGCGAAGTTCTGTGGCATAGGCCCCAGCCAAAACTGCCATCTCCTGTGACATCGGATCATTGTCCTTGAGCCGCGCATCAATGAGCTTCAGGAGTGCCTCCGCAGAGGGTTGGCCGTTGTCGGCTACGACCTCTTCAAGGCCGGCCTCGGAAAGTCGCGCATCGGGTCCGGCCGCGTCGCTCAACGTGTCAAGAAAGGTGGCCGCGGTGCTGGTTGTGTCTTCGTTGCGCAGAAGTACACGGGCAATGTGATCGGCCGCGCTGGGATAGCCAGCAACGCGCAGCTTTTCCCCGACAACGGGTCCCAGATGGGCGCGTAGGTGCACAGGAAAGGCCATGATGCCGCGCACAATGCCATCGGGATCAATCGGTTCATTGCCCGGCACTTTATCATACGACAAAATTGACCAGACCGAAACGACAGGATCGCACGTCATGTATCCGGCCAGCACAGAATTCCGGCCATCATGGCCCTGTTCAAGGATGTTGATCATGGCAGGCAGAACGGCATCGGGGGTTTTGCCGTCGGGCAGCAGGGTCATCACCTGCTTTGCTTCTAAACCGAAGCCAAAATGGATGTAAAACTGCGCCAGTTTCTTGATAGCAGCGGCGGATGGTTCATCAAACTCGCCAATGACGTTGGATCTCAACCCCCCAATTTGCGTCACGAAGCTTTCTTCTTTAGCCCAGGCCTTGGCATCCACGCGTTTGGGATCCAAACAACCGGGCGTTTGACCGTCCTCCAGCGCGATATTGAGTCGTTCTGACATGGCTTGATCCATGCTTGTCTGAGCGTTGATCGTGATGTTGCCTTGGAGATTGTTCTGGTCGACTTGGTTCACATCGCGGGTCGTTTGGACCGGCTCGCTGGCGGGCGCTGCTGTGTCTGCAGGGTCCACCGGCTCGGGCAATGCGTCAACCCGCGGCTCCAGCAGGCCCTGGGTCGCAGCACGGCCGATCTGTTGCAGGATCGCCCCCTGGCTGTCGCGCACGCGGTTCACATAGTCATTGGCCGGTTCTTCAGGAGTTGGGCGGAGGTTTTCAAGACGTTCTTCGGCGTCGGCCAACAGGAAAGCGACCGAACCGATGCTGGGTTGCTGGGCGTTCGACAATGCGTTGAAAGTGTGCACCACGTCCGGTGCTTGCGCGGTTTGTGCGGGCCGTTCCTCTTGCGCTCGTGCGGCGTCAGAAGGTGCTGAGGCTGCTGCAAAGAGCGGGGGATCGGGGAAAAAGGCGGGCTCGACCAAAGGCAAGGGCAGATCTTTTTGCGGGTTTGGGAAAAGGGCGGCGGACAGCGTCGTCTCATCGCGGATGTCGACCACAAAGGCGACATCCCCTTCCCACGTGGTTTGGATGTCGCACAGGCAGTTTAGCGAAAGCGATATCACGGTTGGGCCCGAACCGCCTGTTTCCACGTCAAGGGCGGTCAGCCTTGTGCGCGGTATCACGTCAAAGACGGTATCGATGTCGAACAGCAGGTCACCGCGATCAAATCGCAGATCCACCCCGTTTTCGCGGTAGGTCAGCCCAACATCCAGACGGTCGGGCACATTGAACACGACGCGTGTGAATTCGGCATGTTCGCCCGCCCGCACGATGATCGTTTGCGCCCATCCCGCCCCGACAGAGATTATAAGGAAAAACGCCGTGCCGAGGATAAACCGCATCATGCAGCGTCCTTCACAGCTTTGATTGCTTCTTCCAGATCATTAAAGCTGGGGCGGTTTTGATGGGGCGTATTTTGGCGACCCACTTCGATGCAGATGTTGGTGGCGTGATTGTGCATATTGGCGATCAGAACCTCGCGGATGAGGTTGTAGAAATGCGCGTCTTCTTCGACCACCTCTTTCACCTTGGTGGCGAATGGGCCAACAAATGCGTAGGCCAAAAACACGCCAAGGAAGGTGCCCACCAAGGCGCCACCGATCATCTTACCGAGGATTTCGGGCGGTTGATCAATAGAGCTCATGGTTTTGATCACGCCCAGAACAGCCGCCACGATGCCCAAAGCGGGCAGACCATCTGCCACGGTCTGAAGCGCATGGCTGGAATGGAGGGCGTGGTGCAAATTCGCCTCCATCCGTTTATCCAGCACCTCTTCCACTTGATGCGGGTCGTCATAATTCATCGACGCAGACCGCATCGTGTCAGAGATCAGTGCAATCGCCTCGTGATCGGCGAGGATCTTGGGATAACGACCGAAGATGGGGGAGTTGTCGGGGTCTTCGATATGTTCTTCGATCGCCACCGGGTTCTGTTTCGCCAGTCGGATCAGTTCAAACAAAAGGCAGAGCATGTCGCGGTAATCTTCAGGCTTCCAATAGGCGCCTTTGAACACCTTGCCGATATCCTTCAGGGTATGTTTGACCCCGGCACCGGAGTTGGAGATCAGGAAAGCCCCTGTGGCGGCACCCATGATCATCATCATCTCAAACGGCAAAGCCTTCATGATGATGCCAAACTTCCCCCCGGCCAGCATGTATCCGCCAAATACCATGACGAACACCACGACAATTCCAACAATACCCAGCATCTGCGCCTCAGCCTCAATCTATTTGCGGATTGAATCGCAGATTCCAGTTAAGAAACCCTGATCGCGCGCAGGATTAGTATAGGTTTTTTCGTTTGGAGAATCCCGTCCCGGGCTTGATCCGGGACTTCCGCGAACCCACTGGGCGTGGCCCCGGGGCCGGAGCGGGTGACTTGATGGTCCAGAGGATCGGAAGAGACTTGTTCAGGCCCGCCTAATGCGGGTTATCCAGTGTATTGCTACGCATTGCAGGCCTAAAACATCACACAAGCCGTGCCTATTCTTGCGGCACATTGGCATTGCGCCCGGCCAATACCACGCTGAATAGATGGGCCGATTCCGGATTGAGCCCCGCCATAATGGCCGCTGCCGATTCGGGGCGCATGCGGCCCAGGAATCCTGCGGCGAAATTGGGATCCATCTCCTCAAACAAAGCGGCTGCCTGTTTGGGTTTCATATTCTCGTACACCAAGGTGAGCCGGTCCAGATCGTCCTTTGATGCCGTTTCTGCCAACGCGATGGTGTCGCGCAATTGTGCCTCTGCGGCCTCAAGCTTGACGAGTTTCTCTGAAATCTGCTCATCAGCCACGCGCAGAGCGGCCATGCGTTCTTCCAGGGCTTTTTCGCGGGTAACCAGTCTTTCTTCGCGTGCCTGGAAGGCGGCAACCATGTCGGATATTTCAGACATGCTCATCGTCGGGGGGAAGTCTTCCGCCATGGCCGCGCCCGCGGGAGCCTTCGAGCCTTCGGTGGACGCATCTTGCGCCATGGTGCCGATCGCCTCATCCGTGACACGTGCGACGGCCTGACCCGCGCCACCCCCGAGGCGCAGCAGCGCCGAGGCAAGCAGTAAGCCGGCAATCACCGCCAAAACAGAGCGGCTGGCCCGTTTGCTGACCCGTTTTTTTCCCCGTTGTGTGGGTGCCTTTCCGGCGGCTTCGGCGGCCGCCCTGCTGTCGGCCGTTGCCGCAGGTTTACCGGACGTTTTGGCGCTTTTTAATCCAAGGAATTTCATGACCAGCCTCCCTCACACCTCAGCCCTTCGGCGGAAAATCGGGCCGAGCGGTGTCTCTTCCTTTGCGGGTTCCGGGGTGGGTTTTGCTTCCCCCGGAAGGTCATGCATGGAGGCCACCAGCAGTTCCAGTCTTTTGGCCACGCCTTCGGCGCGTTCCGTGAGACCATCCAGTGACATGGTCGACATGTTTGCAGTGTTTTGCGCCTGGTGAAGCGTTTTTGTCAGATCATCCACCTGAGCCGAAAGCACGGCTACGGCCCCGCCCACGCCTTTTTCCAGATCGTTGAACCTGTTGAGCCGCCTCGACAACACGAAACAGTAAAAGCCCGCGCCAAAAGCGCCTGCGGCCAGAAGAATGTCAGCTATAAGATCCATGTTCGGTCCTCAGTTCAGCACAAATTCCATAATCAGTAGGTCCTTCACGGCCCCGCCGCCCGCCACCACCTGCACCCGGCGCAACATCTGCGCACGAATGCGCGTCAGCGCGGAGCGATCCTGCAGATCGGCCACTTCGACCGCGCGCAGGTAAGAGTTCAGCACATCGACAACGCGGGGCAGAAGGTTTGTCACGCTTTGCTCTGCCGATTTATCCACCTCTAGGCTGGCACGAAATTTCAACACTGTGCCCGTCGCCTGGTTCAGCGTTATGACCAACGGATCCATATTCACAAAAGAGACATCCGCCCCGGCATCCGCCATTGGCAAATCGGGATCTTCGTCTTTCTTTGCCATTGTTTCGGCGGTTTCTTCCCCGCCGCCTAGCATGCCGGAATACATGGCAAAAAACCCCCCGCCACCGCCAAGCAGCGCGAGCACAACCCCGAGGATGAGAGGCATTTTGGAGCGCTTCTCTTCAACGTTTTGTTCGATCTCTTCCGTGTCAGCCATCGAAATGTCCGTGAATGCGATTTTGATGAACAATACCTCTCAGGAACTAACCGATTGTTAAGCCTGATGAGCGAAACACAAAGGAAGCGCGCGGACAGAATGCCCGCGACACGTGCCCGAAGTGGCGGAGGCGAAGAATTGCAGCTTTTGAACCTGTGGAATGCGCTGGATGTGCGTCGGAGGATTATCGTTATTCTGGCCAGTTTGGCTATGTTTGCGGCCGTGCTGGGCTTGGCGCGGATAACATCTCAGCCATCAATGTCTCTCTTGTATTCTGGTCTTGAAAGCAGCGCGGCGGGTGATGTTGTGGCGGCGCTTGAGGCGCGCGGTGTGGCCTATGACGTACGCGGTGGTGCCATTATGGTTGATTCGGCCCGTCGGGATGAATTGCGCATGACACTGGCGGGCGAAGGGCTTCCCGCAAATTCTGCCCGGGGTTATGAACTTCTTGATAATCTGTCGGGGTTCGGCACGACGAGCCAGATGTTCAACGCAGCCTATTGGCGCGCGAAAGAAGGGGAGCTGGCGCGTACCATCGTGGCGCATCCAGCGATTTCTTCGGCTCGCGTGCATATCGCCAACGCAGGCAGCAATCCGTTTCAACGAGATGTTTCCGGATCAGCCTCGGTCGCCGTGAATACGGCAGCGGGGGGCATGACCCCGGCCCAGGCCAGAGCGCTGCAGTTTCTTGTGGCCTCTGCGGTGACCGGGCTGTCGCCTGAGGACGTGTCTGTGATTGATGGCAACGGGGAACTGATTTCCGCTGCTGAAGAGGCTCCTGCAAACACCACTGATCAGCGCGCGGAAGATCTGCGTCAGAAAGTGACACGCTTGCTTGAGGCGCGCGTCGGGCCGGGAAACGCTGTTGTGGAGGTGAGCGTGGAAACCGTCACAAGGTCTGAGATGCTGCGCGAGCGGGTGATTGACCCTGAAAGCCGCACTGTGATCAGCACCGATACCGAAGAACGTTCCGGCACGTCGCAGGACAACGGGGGTGATGTGACCGTGGCCTCGAACCTGCCTGATGGGGAGGCCGGGGGGAACAGTTCCAATTCGCAAAACAACGAGACGCGTGAGCGGATCAACTATGAAATTTCTGAGACCGAGCGCGAGATTACATTGGCACCCGGCGCGATCAAACGATTGAGCGTGGCGGTGTTGGTCAACGGCACGACCATCGTCGACGCCGCGGGCGCATCGCGCTTTGAGGCACGTTCAGAACAGGAATTGACAGATCTGCGCGATCTGGTGGCGTCTGCCGTGGGTCTTGATGAGGCGAGGGGCGATAACCTGACGCTGAAGACACTGGAGTTTGAAGCGCCTGTCGCCGAGGGCACGGAGGCGCAAAGCTCTTTCATTGCCTCGCTCGGCTTGGATATCATGTCCATCGTTCAAGCCGCAATTTTGGGGATCGTGGCGCTTGTGCTTGGGCTTTTCGTGGTGCGGCCTGTACTGGCCGGTGGGGCCAATGATGTGCCGCAACTGGCGCCGCCGCCAGAGGATCAGGGCGCGGTGGCAGGTGCGGCCGCGGCGACTTCTGCGGCAGACACCAGAGGTGCCCTGACGGGAGAGATCAACCCTTCGGATGCGCTGGGCGATGGCAGCGATCTGCAATTGGTTTCGGGGTCTGACGGGCTTGGCGATCTGCCGGATCTGTCCCTGCCTGATCTGGACAGCCTGGGCGGGGATTTGCCCGCGCTTGCTATGGCAGGCGGCGTTGGAGCATCGGGTGACCCGGTGGATCGGCTGCGCGGCCTGATCGACGAACGCCGCGACGAAACGGTGGAGATTTTGCGCACGTGGCTCGAAGGTGAGGAGGAGAAGGTGTAATGTCGCTTTCCCGTATCCTGCCGGAGTTCGGCGCGCGCCCCGGACAAAACTCCATCACGCTGACGGATGTTTCGTTGGAAGATCAAAAACTCGCGTCCTATGAGGCCGGCTATCAGGCAGGTTGGGATGATAGCGCGCGGGCCAATTCCGATGCAGGCAATCAGGTTTCGGCGGATTTTGCCCAGAACATGGGCGATCTGTCTATGACCTTTAGTGAAGCCTATGCCGCCCTTTTGGCTGACGTAAAACCCTTGTTGACACAGATTGTAGATGCCGTCCTGCCCGCAATGGCGCGGGAAACCCTGGCTCCGCGTATTCTGGAACTGATTGAGGCGGAGATGGACACAGGGACGGGCCGCGACGTCACGCTTTTTGCTGCCTCCGAGGACTGTGCGTTTCTTCGCCCGTTGATCAATGGTTTGGATCAAACCATGTCGGTTGAGCTGCAGTCAGACAGCACGTTGGTGGCAGGTCAGGTGCGGCTCAGCTTTGGCAGCGCGCAGGAGCAGGAATTGGACACTGCCGCGCTGATTGCTGGGATCCAGACGGCGCTGCATGGCTTTTTCGACACCCAAGACACCGCAGAAGGCGAGGCGTCATCAGGTAATGCCCTCGATTTGGACGACATGAAGGAGACCGCGTGATGAATAGCCCGGACACGAACA
>JBCCAJ010000207.1:0-5457 GCA_039814845.1 Pseudomonadota bacterium
GCCCTTCCCGGAGATCGACGGCGTCCGGGCGGCGGTGGTGAATTCCTTCGGGTTTGGTGGCACCAATGGCAGCGCTTTGGTGTCTGCCGCCCCTGAAGAGCCGGAGGTTCGCAGGGTTTACCCCGCAAAGCGCGTGGCGGCAGAGGGGCTCAACCCCCGGCATTGGCCACATTTCTTTCCCATCAGTGCTGGCACGGTAGAGGGCGTTTCGCTGCAGGCGGGCAAGCTGCTGGCGGCGCTAAAAGACAAAAAACAGCTTAAGGCCGCGCCACTGACGGCGGTGGCGGCCAATCTGGCAAACACGCAATCCCACAGGCCCCATCGGGCCGTTGTTCTGGCGCGCAGCCGCAAGGATCTGCTGGATGCGCTAGAGGAATTGGCGCACGGCGATGATGAGGTGATCGACGCCAACCCAGGCATTCGGCGCGGGCAGGTGACTGAAACCGGCAAGCTGTGCTTCATGTTCGCAGGCCAAGGCAGCCAATGGTGGGCCATGGGCCGTCAGTTCCTCAAAGATGAACCCATCTTTGCGCAAGCCGTGGAGGCATTTGACACCCATTTCGTGAAAGCCGCCGGATGGTCCATCAAGCAAGATCTTTTGCGCGATGAGGCAAGCTCTCGAATGGATGACACGGCAGTCACCCAACCTGCGCTTTTTGCCATACAATCTGGGTTGGCGGCGCTTTGGCACCATGTGGGTGTCCGTCCGAATATGGTCGTCGGCCATTCGATTGGGGAAGCGGCAGCCTCTTATGTCGCAGGCGGGATCAGCCTTGATGGCGCCGCGCGCTTCCTGTCAAAGCGTGGGGAAATCCGCGATCAACTGGGCGCGAAAGGGGCGATGGCGGCCATCGGGCTCGCGCTTGAGGATGTGAAGGCGCTTTTGCCCGATCACGGGTTGATCGGCATTGCGGCGGTCAACGGACCGGGCTCGGTGACTGTCAGCGGCGACTATGACGCAATCCACGATTTCGTGGATGAATTTTCCTTTGCCCATCCCGACACATTCATCCGCATCCTGAAGGTCGACACCGCCTGGCATTCCTATCAATTGGAAGCCGGGGAGGCCTGGTTCCGCGACAAGGTCAAACAGATCGACTGGACCGTGCCGCATTTGCCTTTCATCTCGACCGTATCAGGCAAGCCCGAGACGCGGTTTGATATCGAGTATGCGTGGAAAAACCTGCGCTGCCCCGTGATGTTCCAGTCAGGTGTTGAAACCGCTCTGAAACTGGGTGCGACCACCTTTGTCGAACTGGGCCCACATGCCACGCTCGCCGGTCCCACGAAAAGCACGGCCATGGAACAGGGCGCGCGGGTCAGTATCCTGAATTCCATTTCCCGCAAGGAGGCCGATTTTGACGCCTTCGCCCGGACCATGGCGGATCTCTTTGTGGCAGGTGAAACGCTGGATTGGGCCGCGATCACTGGGGATGTGGCCGATGAGGTGACTCTCCCCAAAACCGCATGGGCCGATGTGCAGCATTGGTCGGACAGTGAAGAAATTCGCAAATTCCTCACGGGCTATCCGATCCACCCGTTCCTTGGTGAACCGGTTCATCAGAGCAGCACAGGCTACAGTTCGGAATTCAACACCAAGAGCTTTCCGTTTTTGAAGGATCACAGGCTTCAGGCCGATACGATCTTCCCCGGCGCAGGGTTTGTTGATGCCATCGTGCAGATGGGACGGGACCTTCACGGTGACAAACCACTTGAGGTCGAGAACTCAAAAATCCTCGACGCGCTGTTTTTGCCAGATGAAGCGGATGTCTTCTTCAATTCAACGCTTGATGCCGACCGCCAGATTGCGCGCCTGCATTCTCGTATCCGCGGTGAAGGCGACGATTGGGTTGAACGATCCAATGCCTTTTTGCGCGTCACGGATGTTCCTGCGCCCAAGGCGCCATCCTTCAACACGCAGGCCAAGTCGGTTCAGGAAATACCGATCGATTGCGTCTACGACGTGGATAAATCTTTGCCGTTTGTCAATTATGGCCCGGCCTTTCAGGTGATTGGTCAGCTGTGGATGTCGCGCGATGCGGTCTTTGCAAAACTGTCAGCGCCCGAAGACATTCAGGATCATTTCGACCGGTTTGAAGTGCATCCTGCGCTGCTGGATGGCTGTTTACAGCTGTGCGATCCGCGCATGGCACCGGGACGCATCCGCAAAGGGCGTGACCATGGCGATCCCATCTTCCTGCCCATCGGGGCGCGGCGGATGCGGTTTTACCATCGCCTGCCCAAAGAGATTTTTGTCTATGCCAAGCACAGCTTTGATGAGGCGCGCCAGACGGGCGAAGCGAGCTTTGTTGTCACCGATCCGGACGGTCGCGTTCTGATCACCGCCGAGGGGCTTGAGATGAAAGCCCTGCCGACCAAGGCGTCTGAGGAGGCGACCACTGGCCCTGTTCCACAGTTTGCGCGCCAACGGCTTGTGGCCTTGCGCGATCCTTTTGTGGCGGATGAAACCGTGGATGGGGTCTGGACCAAACCGTGGGTCGTGATCGGCAACAAAGGCAAAGTGGCAAACGGGCTTGTCAGATCCCTAACCCATGCGGGCGTTGAGGCCCGGTTGATGGATTTGGGGGCAATGACGGGCACTTTGTCGGACACCTTGGATGAGGAATTGGGCGACCAGATGGAGGCCGGTGGCATCGGTGGGTTGATCTATACCGGCGCGCTGGACTTGACCATGGATGCCAAGGCGGATCCTGAGGCGCTCTTTGATCCGATCAATCGCGTGACATGTGATTTGGTCACGCTGGGCGATTTCTTCGATTTCCATCGCAATTGCGAAGAAGGGTTGGCGCGGGTCGTGGTGCTCAGTTCTGGCGCGTTCCCCGATGCTGGGGCATGGGCCTCTGAGCGGGCACTGTCGCAATCGCCGGTTTTGGCGGTGTCACGCGTGCTGGTTTCTGAACTGCCTGAATACGACATCCGCCACGCTGATATTGCACCGGATGCGTTGGGCCATCTGGCGGTTGTGACCGATTACATGCTGTCTGACACCAATGAGATGGAAGTGGTGTTCACCGCCGACGGAATGCTCGCACCGCGTCTGCAAAAGGTGGAGCCCGATGCGCTGGATCCGCGTGTGTTGGAGGTGGATGCCGCCACAGATGATGCCAATTTCCATGCGTCGATGCGCGTGCCGGGCGCGATTGACAACCTCGATCTCTGGCAATTGCCCAATGAGGAATTGGGTGCCGATCAGGTGCGCGTTCGCATCGCCGCGGTTGGCCTCAATTTCCGTGATATCATGGCTGTGACAGGCCTTCTGCCCGAAGAGGCTGAGCCCGATCCCGCCTGGCAACATCTGGGTCTGGAATTTGGTGGTGTGGTCGACGCCGTGGGCGACAATGTGACCGCTTTCAAACCCGGTGACCGGGTGATGGGCATGCAGCGGCGGTGCTTGCAGCGATTCATGGTGCTTGATCCCATCGCGCTGACATCCGTGCCGGATCATATTTCGCTGGAAGAGGCCGCAACGATCCCGAGCGCCTTTGCCACTGCGCATTATGCGCTGAACCATGTGGGCCGCATGGGCGCGGATGATAAGGTGTTCATCCATGTTGCCACGGGTGGCGTAGGCATGGCCGCCGTGCAACTGGCGCAGGCCGTGGGGGCAGAGATTTTTGCCACCGCAGGCAATCCGAAAAAACGCAAACTGCTCAAGGATCGCGGTGTGCATCATGTGATGGACAGCCGCAGCCTCAAGTTCGCAGACGATGTGGAACAAATTACCAATGGCGCGGGCGTGGATGTGCTGCTCAACTCTTTGCCAGGGGACTACATCACCAAGGGCCTTGATATCATGGCGCCCTACGGTCGGTTCCTTGAGATCGGCAAGCGCGATGTCTATGCCGACAGTTCCGTGGGTATGAAAGCGCTGCGAAAGAACGTGACGCTGGCGGTGCTGGATCTTGCGGCGATGGGGCAGGAACGGCCCAAGCTGCTTGCCAATCTGATGGCCGAGGTGTCGCAGAAATTCGCAGATCGGGAATTGAACCCGCTGCCGCTGACCACCTTCCCAATTTCCCAAGTTGCCGACGCCGTGCGCTACATGAGCCAAGCCAAGCATGTGGGCAAGGTTGTGGTGACGCTGGAGGAAGAGACCTTCCAAATTCGCCGCGATGTGGTTCAGCCGGTCGCGCTGAAGTCTGACGCGTCTTATCTGGTGACCGGCGGCACGGGCGGGTTCGGCCTGACCATCGCCGACTGGCTCAGCCGCAGGGGCGCGGGCAAGCTATATCTTGCGTCGCGGTCGGGTGCTGTGGGGGCCGATGATCAGGCCCGTCTGGCGGCCATTGAAGCGCGGGGCACGGTGACGGAAGCGGTGTCTTTGGACGTGACCGACGCGATTGCGGTCGAGGGGTTTGTCAGCCAAGCTGCGAAAGACAGCATGCCCCTGCGCGGTGTTGTTCATGCGGCTGCCGTTATCAAAGACGGGTTTGTGACGCAGTTGAGCCCTGAGATGATCTCCGATGTGTTGCGGCCTAAGGTCGTGGGCGGTTGGGCACTGCATCAGGCGTTTGAAAAAGCCGGGATTCGCGCGGATTTCATGATCGGATTCTCCTCCATCGCGCAGATGATCGGATCGGGTGGGCAGGCCAACTATGTGGCGGCCAATGCCTTCCTTGAGGCGCTGGCGGCCTACCGTCGTGCGGACGGGCAAAACGGCACTGCGATCAATTGGGGCGTCATCGGCGGCAGTGGTTTCGTGGCACGCAATGAAAGCCTGGCAGGGTATCTGGAGTTTGTGGGTCTTGCAGGCCTCACGGATACTGATCTGGGCATGGATATCGCCTTGTCGCGCGATATCGGTCAGTTCACCTATGCCAATGTGGATTGGGTGCAATTGGGTCAGGCCAACCGCGCGCTGGGCCGCAGTGCACGCTTCGCGCCGCTTTTGCAAAAAGACAGTGGCGACAGCGGTGAGGTGCGCGCGCGCCTGATGGCCCTCACGGGGGAGGCCATGCTGGACGCCGCAAAAGACTTCATCGTCGAAGAGGTGAGCGCGGTGTTGAAAGTGGATGCAGGTGCCATTCAAACCGACCGACCGATGAGTGAACTGGGTCTCGATTCCCTGTCATCCTTTGAGCTGAAAATGCGCGTGGAATCCGCGCTGGATTTGATGCTGCCTGTGTCAAAATTCCTGCAAGCGCCGTCCATTGATGAACTGGCCGCATTGCTGTCTGAGGAAGTGACCAAAATGGTGGCCGCCGAAAGTGCAGCTTCGTCTGGCGATGCAGATGGTGTTGTTGCGGGCGGACCAAAGGGGGAGGCATCCGCACTGCGCGCCTCCAACGCCCAAAGTGGGATGATGGCGGTCGCCAAAGCGCCCATGTCTTCGGCCCGTGCCAAGACGGCGTTGGAAAACAGGGCCGTGCTGCGCCTGCCCAAAGACGTGGACCGTGGTGATGTGCAGAAAATGTTGCGCAAGCTTGCGAAGCGGCA
>JBCCAJ010000105.1:0-7850 GCA_039814845.1 Pseudomonadota bacterium
GATGCAGGCCAACATGTGATGACCGAGCAAACGTTGAAATGAAGACCGAAACAGATACGATTCCGGACGACAGCCCCGATCAGGCCGCCCATGCGTTGCAGCCTGGCGCGGTGCTTCTTCATGGGCAGTACAAGATCCAAAGTTACCTGAGTTCCGGCGGGTTCGGAGTGACGTATCTGGCCCATGACAGCCTTGATCGTCCCATCGTCATCAAGGAATGTTTCCCGGTCCTGACCTGCCACCGCAAAGGCAAAAGCGTGATCGGCCGCACCCCTGAGGATGCGGATATGTTTGCCACCATCGTGCGCAATCTGATGCACGAAGCCCGCCGGATGGCGCGGCTCAACCACCCCAACATCGTCGGCGTGCACCAGGTGTTCGAAGAAAACGGTACAGCCTACATGGCGCTTGATTTCATCAACGGGCTGGACCTGTTGGAAATCATCCATCAGGATCCTGATCGCCTGACGCCTGAGGTTGTCACATCAATCCTGCGCAAAACGCTCGAAGCCGTCGCCTATATGCACGAAAGCAATATGCTGCATCGCGATATCTCACCCGATAACATCCTGATCACGCCGGACAATGAGCCCGTTCTCATTGATTTCGGGGCCGCACGTGAGGTCAGCAATCAGGCAAGTAAAACGCTGTCTTCGCTTGACTCGGTGAAGGAAGGGTATTCCCCGCTGGAGTTTTATTCCAAGGACGCGGCCCAAAACGGGGCCGCGGATATGTATTCCCTGGGTGCCAGTTTCTATCACGTGCTGATGGGAAAGGCCCCACCAGATAGCCTTGCGCGTCTCTCTGCCGTGTCGTCGGAAAAACAAGATCCGTTGGTGCCAATCCCGTCAGATATTCACGGCTATGACCGCCCCTTCCTGTCGGCCATTGATAACGCGCTTGAGCTTTTCCCGAGGGATCGTTTGTCCAGCCCGGTGCAATGGCTTGAACATATTGATGAAGAACGTCGCCGTGCGTCGTTGCTTGCCGCCGCGCAGCAGGATGAAGGTCTGGAACACATCGTGAAGGACCTGATCGACCAGACCAACAGCGACACCGCCACCGCCCGCGCTGTGCGCCAGGCTGAAGCCGCGCGCCGCGAACGCATGGCCGCGCACAACGTTCATTTCAACACGCGGCACGAGTTAAAGGAAAAGCCAACCCATGACATCTTTGGCGATCCATTGCCGGATGAAGATGACGGATTGGATATGTCTGCGTTGCACTACAAGGCCGCGGAAAAATCTTCCAGATTTGGCAACCTCTTCAACCTGCGCAGATCCATCTTTTCCGGAAAACAAACGTCCCTAGTGGCGAAATCCTGAGGCTGAGCACATGAAATTGATCCGTACATTGATCGAAAATAGATCGGGCGAGGACAAGGTGGCCCCTGCGGCAAAGCTCCCGATTCCGCCCATGCCACGCCCCCGCAGAACTGCGACGGCCCCCGGTGCACTTCGGGCGCGCAGCGTTTTGTCTGACGGGTTGGATCGCAAGATGAAGGCGTTCAAATCTGATTTGGCGGATCTGGCCCCACTTCCGAAATCCGGTGAGAACGGCAAGACATCGAAGCGGGTCTGGGACATCGTTGATAAACCCGAGAGTGACGCGCAAGAGACGCTGGCAGACCTCGGCCCCGATGAAGTGTGCACACAGCCCTTGCCGGAAGAGAGCGAAGAAGAACAGGCCCCTGCCGTAAAACGCGCGGGTCGGAAAGCCAGCGCTCTGCGCTTGTTCGAAGTCCCTCCACCCGTGCAACCGCGCCGCCCGCTCACCATCGGGCGCAAGAAAACACGCATCATGGGGTTTGGCGGGGATGACGAACCCAATGATCTTTTTGACATCTCCGCGGAAGAGACTGCTGTGGGGCTCGAATTTCTTGTGGGCTGGCTTGTCATCATCGAAGGGCACGGCCAAGGGACGGCCTTCGTTCTGCAAAACCCGGTGTCGTCCATTGGCAGAGGGCAGGGTCAGACCATTATGCTGAACTACGGCGACGACACGATTTCACGCAGCAACCACGCGGCAATCGCCTATGACGACCAGATGAACGCCTGCTTCCTTGGTTTTGGCGGCAAGGCCAATCTGGTGCGTCTGAACGGGCGTCCGGTGCTGGGGACCGAACAGTTGAACCATGGCGATGTCATTCGCGTGGGCGAAACGAAGTTGAAATACATCGCGCTTTGCGGGCCGGATTTCTCTTGGCAGGATGAGGGTGAAGTCTGAACAGATGACGAAATCCCATGTCACATATCAGGTCGCCTCAGCGCTTTATCTGGGTCAACGCGTCAATCAGGAAGACGCGATTGCCACGGATTTTGCCTTGGGCGATACCGTGGGATTTGTCGTCCTGTCTGATGGTATGGGCGGCCATAACGCCGGTGAGGTGGCCAGCAAAATCGTCGTCACGGAAGTGTTTACTCAGCTGAAATTCCGCAGCGCCCCACGCCACGCCACCGACAGTCACGTGCGCGAAACGCTTGTCCACGCGGCAGAGATTGCAAATGCCTGTGTGGGTGATGTGGCTGATGAAACGCCAGAAGCACAGGGCATGGGGGCCACGTTGGTCGTGCCCTACTTCAACGGCGATCAGTTGCATTGGATTTCCATTGGCGACAGCCCGCTTTACCTGCATCGCAATGGCCGGCTGCAGCAGCTCAATGAAGACCATTCCATGGGGCCGCATATCGACATGATGGTGCGGTCGGGCATGATGACCGAAAGCAACGGGCGCGAACATCCGGATCGCAACTGTCTGACATCTGTTCTGGTGGGCAAGGACATCTCAAAAATTGATTGCCCGGACCGGCCCACGAAATTGGCCGATGGGGACATCGTGATTGTGGCCAGTGACGGTTTGCAATCCATCCCGCATCATGCGTTAGAACAGATCATCGAACGCCATGCCGACGACAGCAGTGACAGTATTTCCAAGGCCCTGTTGGGGGAAATCAAAACGCGTGCGGATCCCGAACAGGACAATGTCTGCTTTGCCATTGTCAAATTCACCAAATCGCTCGACGCCGTCAATTTTTGCCCCACACCGGATGCGATGGATGACACGATTGCGCGGCAAGGGGCGGGCATCAATCAAAACCTGAGTGGCATCACACCCCGTCGCCGGAACAGGCTTCACACGTCGCTGGCACGATTGCTGCCGACGTCGCCGTCCACTGCGAAGTAGATGTTGGATCTAGAGCCTTTCCCCAATCACGCCGGGATCCTTGAGCGCCTGAAAACGACGCTCGCGACCGCGCCATTGCCGGATCGTTTGCGGGTGTCCGGGCAAAGCTTGGCGGATCGGTTAGACGCGCCCGTCCGTTTGTCCTTCATGGGCCCGTCCGGCATTGGCAAGACAACATTGATCCAGGCACTCTTGGAGATCCATATCCCCGGCCTTATGCCCCAATCGGGCGGGGATGGTCCGACGTTTGCACTGGCCCACGGCCCACATACACGCGGGTTTCTGACTTTCGATGATGGCACAAACCGAGAATTTTCAGAGGTTGACCTGCCGAGTGCGCTGCAGCAGGGCGCAGTCTATGCGGACATTCTTCTGCCCTGTGACCGTCTGCGCGACATCCGCATCTTGGAACTGGTGACCGACGGCAGTGCCAGTGAGTTGAGCGTCGCGGCCCCAAGGGCCGCGGAACGGTCCGAGATCCCGATATGGTGCACGCATCAATTCACTCAAGAAGAGGCGGATATCTGGGCTCAGGTGTCTGGCCGGGTTAAGGATCACGCCATTCTGGTGCTGACACAAGCCGACCTGCTGAACGCGGATCAAATGGCGGAGTGGATCGAAAGCGCTCATGGTATGGCCGATGCGGGCTTTTCCATCATTGCACCAGTCGCGGCACAACATGCGTATCAGGCACAAAAAACCAACACCCGGAATGCCGCCCGGATCGCGGATGCCTGCGGTATTAACGCGCTCTGGCGGGAGATTTTGCAGCGGATTGATCAGGGTCGCCAGGCCGATCTCGAACATGCAGAGTTATTTCTGAAACGCTTTGAACGGCCTAAAGGGCGCAGGATCACCAAGCCTATTGAAGTGCAATCAAAAGTCGCGCAAGGCATTCCCAACAGCCAGGCATTGGCCGAAGGGCACGCCTATTTGCGCCAACAAGCGGAACAATTGCTTCTTGATATCGAAGAATTTGGGCCATTCGCTCAGGGCCAGATCGTCGAGCGCTGCCTTGAGGTAGCCAACCATCTGTTTGACCTTCTCGCCGATGATGTTCCGGCGACGCCAGCGCAGATCCTCGCACATGACGCGGTGTCAGATGCCGCTGACATGTTGCTATTGATGACGTTGGAAAACACCGCCGGGGCAGCAGATGATGCCGTTCATCTGATCCTGCAGTTGCACCGGGAATTTGAGCAGGCTGCCTGACATGCCCGTTCCGTGCGCCCGACCAATATCCGCATTTATCCACAATTCTAACAAATTTCGCGCCTAATTTTACAGGAACTGCGCCGGTCTAAGCTGCCCGGCCCTGGTGACTGGATGAAAGTGCTGACGCGATGAATATCGAAACCGACATCAAGGCCTACACTGGTCGCCCGGCCATGATTTCCGCCAAGCCGGAACTGGTGTCCAAACATCTCAGCGCATTGGAGCCCTTGGCCAAAAGCCGGGATGCGATAGACGCGATACTGCGAGATTTGATCAAAGTGGGTGATCGCGCCATGATTGAGCGCGCCCGCAAGCTGCAGTCTCGTCTGTCCGAGATGGAACCCGCGATCACCATGATCGGTCAGGTGAAAGCGGGTAAGACATCGCTGGTGAATGCCATGGTCGGGAAGCCGGGGCTGTTGCCTTCCGATGTGAACCCATGGACCTCTGTGGTGACATCGCTTCACCTGAACCCGCGGGCAAGTGCAGCCCAAAACAGCGCACGTTTCGAATTTTTGGGCCGGATGGATTGGGATCGTCTGGTAAAGGGAGGCGGGCGCATAGGCGAATTGGCCCGCCGCGCCGGTGCCGATAGCGAATTGGCACGCGTGACCGAACAGGTGGCCGCGCTGCGCGAAAAGTCCCGCAAACGGCTTGGCGATAAGTTTGAGATGCTGCTGGGGCAGGATCATGACTACGGCTATTTTGATGGCGATCTGATCGAACGCTATGTCTGTCTTGGCGATGACTTTGAGGATGACACTGACATCTCCCGCGATCGCGGACGGTTCGCTGACATCACCAAATCCGCCCATATCAACATGGCCCATGATGCCACGCCAATGCGGTTGTGCATTCGCGACACACCCGGCGTGAACGACACCTTCCTTGTGCGCGAACAGATTACCATGAAGGCCATTCGCGGATCACAGCTTTGCGTTGTTGTGCTGGCCGCCCATCAGGCGCTGTCGACCGTTGATCTTGCGCTTATGCGTTTGATTTCGAACCTGAAATCCCGCGACGTCGTGATTTTCGTGAACCGGATTGATGAACTGTCCGATCCGGACAATCAGGTTCCGGAGATCCGCGAAAGCATCCTCAACACCCTCAAAACCCATCAAGGCCCAGAGACTGCCGAGGTGATCTTTGGCAGCGCGGCCTGGGCCAATCATCTGTTGGAAGACCGTCTTGCCGATCTGGACCGTGATAGTGCTGATGCACTTTTGAATTACACCAAGGGTCAGGTGGGCAGCCTGCCCGACGGCTTGAGCGATGATGAGATCGTTTGGCATCTGTCGGGCCTTGGTCAATTGCACGAAGCCATGGCCAACCGCATCGCGGCGGGGCAGGCCATATCGCGATGCAATCCATCGCCCGCAGCGCGTACAACCTTCTGGGCGGGATCAAGATCACCGAAGTCCGGGCCGACACCGGCCCTGCAACCGACGCCCTGCCCCTTGATACGCAGGCCGCACAGTCAGAGTTCTCGCAGATGGTGACGGCGCGGGCGACCTCGCTTGAAACGGGTCTTGCCGCGCTCCACACCGAATTCACCAATCGCATCACGCGGGTCCATGATAGCTATCTCGACCGCGCAACAACGGCACTGGTTCAGCATCTGGATACGACCGAAAAAGGGACGGCCTGGAACTACGACCCAACGGGCCTTCGCATGTTGCTGCGATCCTCCTACCGGACCTATGTGAAACGATCCAAGGATCTGATTTCGCAAGTTCTCGCTGCCAGTGCAGAGGATCTTTCCGCGTTCTTTGAACGCGTGGCGGCCCTGCCGGAAGACACCTATGAGTTGGCGGCACCAGTCCCGGCACAGGCGCCCGAACCGATCATCCTCGGCAAGACCATCGCGCTTGACCTGCAATCCAACTGGTGGGCCAAGTGGTGGTCAAAACAGTCCGATGACAAATCGCAGACCGCAAAGTTCCGTGATCTCATCGCTGCGGAAACGGCCCCGATCCTTGACGCATTGCGCGATGATTACGCTGCGGTGATCCGTAAGACGGCACAGACGCAGCTGTCCGATATGACCACAGAACAGCGCCAAGTGCTCGACCGTCTGTTGCAAGGTGATGCCCCGCTTGCCGAACATAGCACGCGCCGCGCGGCCCGGATGGAGGTGGTGGATCGCGCACTCCTCACGCTCAACGACATGATCGAGGAGCGTTAAGCCATGACCTATGCCAATCACAGCGCAGATTTTGATCTGACACAGAGTGCAGACAGCAAACCGCGTATTGCCCTGATGGGGGAATTCAGCGCGGGCAAAAGCACGCTTTGCAATCTGATCCTGGGTGAGGCCGTTTTGCCCACCAAAGTCACCGCCACCCGCTTGCCCCCCGTCTGGGTCGCGCAGGGGGATGAGGCCCCGTTCCGCATGGACACGCGCGGTCAGGTGCATGAGGTCGACCTTCACGCGTTGGACCGTGTCGTGCCGGAAGACACTTGCTACATCAAGGTGCACAAGCCCGTCGACCTGCTGGGCATGTGCGATCTCATTGATATGCCAGGGATTTCTGACCCCAACATGGCCACGGCCGCCTGGGATGATGTGACCCAAACCGCCGATGCCGTGATCTGGTGCACCCACGCGACCCAAGCCTGGCGGCAAAGCGAGGCAGCGGCCTGGGCGGAATTGCCCGACGCATTGAAGGCCCGCAGCCTTTTGTTGCTGACGCGCTTTGACAAGCTGACATCGGAGCGGGATCAGGCCCGGGTGATCCGCCGGGTTGAGGTGGAAACGGGTGGCGCCTTCCGCGGCATTTACCCGATGTCCCTTCTGGCCGCGATGGAGGCGGGCGACGATCCCGACCTGTTGCGAGACGCCGGTGCAGAGACCTTCGCACGTGGTCTTGTGGATCTGTTGGGCGATTTGGGCTCACTGGATCGCTAAGGCCCGACCGTGGATATCACCGCCCAACTTTCCCAATTGCGCAGCACTATCCCGGGCTGCCACGTCGCCGCTTTCATTGATTTGTCGGCGCGGATGGTTCTGGCACAGGACGCGCGCGGCAAAGCACCGCAGGAACGGATGGATGGGCTGGCGGACCGGGCGGTGTCGTTGCTCGACACGCCGGGTATTGGTGCGGACACCCCGGATCATGCCATCGCTCTTTCGGCAGACAATCAGGAGGTTTTCCTGCGCTCGTCCGAGGACAGCAGCTATGGTCTTTGCCTCGTCTGTGGCTTGGCCACCAATACCCAGTCGGCGGTGAAAGCAGGGCTGACCATGCTGCGGGGGTTGGCGTAACATGGCGATCATGGAAAAAATCAAACCGGCGTTGATACGGGCCGCACGTCCCTGCGATACGGCGGCGATCCAAGATCCGCAATCTTGTCTTCAGACAATACTGGACGCGGTCGACATGGTCGTCCTCCCGCGCGACATCGTTTTGTCCAATGGCACAGGTCAGACTTTGTCGATCACCGTCAAATC
>JBCCAJ010000520.1:0-1689 GCA_039814845.1 Pseudomonadota bacterium
GTCATCGGGTCGATGTCCAAAAGCCACGCCATGACCGGCAGCCGCATCGGCTGGATCATCGGGCCGGAGGAGGCCATTTATCACATCGGCAATCTGGCCACGCACACCACCTATGGCGTCGCCGGGTTCGTGCAGGAGGCCGCGTTCTATGCGCTGAACAAAGGTGAGGCGTTCGAGACCGAGATCGCCGCGCCGTTCATTCGCCGCCGCGATCTGGTGCTCGAGATGATCGAGGGCATGAACAGCATCCGCGTGATCCCGCCAGATGGTGCCATGTATGTGATGCTCGATCTGCGCGCCACGGGGCTGAGCGGGGAAGATTTCGCCATGCGGCTTTTGGAGGAACACCACGTGGCCGTCATGCCCGGCGAAAGTTTCGGCCAAGCCGCCACCGGCCATGTGCGCGTCGGGCTCACCGTGGATGATGACCGCCTTGTGGGGGCGATGGGCTCCATCATTGAACTGGTGACGGAGCTCACCGCCTAGCACTTTGGGCTGTCTTACTTTGCCCGGTCCATGGCCATCGCGGCCAGTCCGCGATCGCCGAATTCTGCAGTCATCTCAAACTCCATCCGCGTCACGCGCCATGCGCCGTCGATGTGCGCGACATCCCAGTGGTAATTCCCCACAGGGCGCCACAGCTGGTCCCCGATCCAATGGCGGCCATCGACAAAAGCGGTCGCCTCGGCCCGGTCCCCTGCGACTGTCACGGTCACCGGGCCCAGCTCATGCCATGTGGCATCAAACCCCGGCACGATGCCACGCCACGCGTCCATCAGCGCATCAGGCGTCATCGCCGCAGGATCCCCGCCCCAGAGAGAGGTATAGTCAATCACAACCTCATCGGCGAATGCAGCCTCGGCCAAATCATAGGCCGAGCGATCCACGGCCAGGGGGATGGAGGACACAAGCGTGCGGATCTCAGCCTCAGTGGGGTTTCCGGCAAGCGGCAGATCGGAGGCCGCAGCAGATGTGGTCAGCGCAGCCGCAAGGGCGAGTGTTGGAATGATGCGTTTCATCGGATGTTCCTTTCTACGTTTAGCTGTTGAATTACTGAGAGAAATGCTCGGCCATGGCATCGGCCGCGCGGGTCACGTCTTCGGGGTTGTCGTAGAAGTCAAACTGCGTGACATCCTCAAGCATCTGAAGCGTCGCCTCCCCCGTAAATCCGGCCAGAAAATCGCGCACGCCTTGGGGGATGGCCGCAGCCTCTGAGTGGACAATGGCCAGAGGTTGGGTCAGCTCAGCGCCGTGATCGGCCGGATGGTAGGTCAACCAACCCTCCCAGCCCACGTTGTTCCATTTGTTGTCATAGGCGGGCACCGCGCCGCGGTCGGCTTCATAGTAGTAACCGCCAATGGGCATCAACACGCCCTCAGCGCCCTCTGGGCCCGCCGCCGGGATCACCTGACCGCCTTGGGCCTCTGCCTGACGCGACATCGCGATCAGGCCTTCCACGCCCGCCGCGCCGCCATAAACGGCCTCAACGATCTCTTCATTCTGCAGCCATGGCGCCACAAGGCCGATCCGCGCAACACGGTCATTGCCTGCAACAGCATCGACCATGTAACCCGCCGAGGCGCAGATCCCGAGGCCGTTCAGTTGCGACGGATCGACCTCGGGCACGGTCACCAGATGTTCAAAGGCCGCGCGTATGTCAGACGTCTTCGCCTCAGGGCTTTCAACGAA
>JBCCAJ010000082.1:0-8985 GCA_039814845.1 Pseudomonadota bacterium
TCGCAACCTAACTCTTGGCACGCACCAGAACGACCCGAATATTGCGCTTTCCCGCGCAGCCGGGCATGAAAGCGCACATGGCCCAGCAACTTGACTACCATTCAATCCGCGAGGCGTTCACCCGGTTTCAAGCCCATGAGGCGGAACCAAAGGGTGAGCTGAACCACACCAATGCCTACACGCTTGTCGTCGCCGTCGCCCTGTCGGCACAGGCAACGGATGTTGGGGTGAACAAAGCCACAACAGAGCTGTTCAAAATCGCGGATACCCCTCAAAAAATGGTCACGCTTGGGGAAGAAAAACTGATCGAGCACATCAAGACCATCGGGCTTTACCGCAACAAAGCCAAAAATGTGATGAAGCTGAGCCGCATTCTGGTGGAGCAATATGGTGGCGAGGTTCCCTGCTCCCGTGCCGCGCTGGAAAGCCTGCCGGGCGTGGGGCGCAAGACGGCCAATGTGGTGCTGAACATGTGGTGGCGCTTCCCGGCGCAGGCGGTGGACACGCATATCTTCCGCGTCGGCAACCGTTCGGGCATCGCCCCCGGAAAAGACGTTGTCGCCGTGGAACGGGCCATAGAAGATAACATTCCAGTGGATTTTCAGCTTTACGCCCACCACTGGCTGATCTTACACGGGCGCTATCACTGCAAGGCACGCAAACCCATGTGCCAAACCTGCATCATCAATGACCTATGCCTTTACGAGGAAAAGACCCTATGACAAAATTTCAAGCTGTCGGCATCGGCAACGCCGTGGTGGATGTAATCACCCAATGTGACGATGCGTTCCTCAACCAGATGAGCATCGACAAGGGCGTCATGCAACTGGTGGATCAGGACCGGTGCGGGGTGCTTTACGACGGCATGGAAAACCGCACCCAGATGGCGGGCGGGTCTGTCGCCAACACCATCGCGGGGCTGGGCGCGCTGGGCATTTCTACGGCCTTCATTGGGCGGGTCAGCGATGACGCGCCGGGCGTCGATTACGTGCGGGAAATGACCGAAGTGGGCACCCATGTGACCAATCCCCCCGTCACCGGGGGCGACCTGCCCACATCACGGTCGATGATTTTCGTCACCCCGGATGGGGAACGGTCGATGAACACGTATCTGGGCATCTCAACTGAACTGGGTCCCGATGACGTGGACACGGATGTGGCGGGCAATGCGGGGCTCCTGTTCTTGGAAGGGTACCTTTATGATAAACCTCAAGGCAAAGCCGCGTTTCTGGCCGCCGCGCGTGCCTGTCAGGCGGGCGGGGGAAAGGCGGGGATTTCCCTTTCCGACCCGTTCTGCGTCGAACGCCACCGCGAAGATTTCCATGCCCTTCTACAAGAGCTGGATTTCGTGATCGGCAATGAGGCAGAGTGGAAAACGCTTTACGAAACCCATGATTTCACGACTGCTCTGGATCGGGCAGCGAAGGAATGCGAACTGCTGGTCTGCACGCGGTCAGGCGATGAGGTGGTGATCAAACACGGCGATGGCACCGTGCGGGTTTCGGTGGATGAGGTCGCCCCCATCGACACCACCGGCGCGGGCGATCAGTTTGCTGCGGGCTTCATCTACGGTCTGGCCACGGGGCAACCGCTTGAAGTCGCAGGCCGCATGGGCTGCATCGCTGCCGGAGAGGTGATCGGTCACTATGGGGCCCGGCCAGAAGAAAGCGTGATGGAACTCTTCAAGAAGGCGGGGTTGATCTGACTGCGCACCGCCTGTCCGGGACAGCGTGTTTGCGGTTCCAGGCTCGTGCGCAGGCAAAAACGCTCCGAAACCGAACATTAAGACAAAGCCTCTAGCCTGCAGTCCGGGAACGACACGGGATCGTTCTACAGGACGATCGAATGAACCCTTTGGCCAAATCAAAGCCGCCCGAACGGCACTACCTTGAGATCGAGCTGAATGATCTGATCGCGTCCGGCACCGGCGCGTGGGAGTTTTTGCAGCAAGGCTCGCTCGACGGGGTATGGTATTGGGATCTGGATTACCCCGAAACCGGCTGGCTCAGCCCGGAATTCTGGCGGCTGTTGGGCGTCGACCCCACCCATCCCGACCATGACCCGATCATCTGGCAAGACCTGATTTTTCCAGAAGATCTGGCCCTTGAGTTTGAAAATTTCGAAAAACACTGCGCCGACCCCGATCACCCTTATGATCAGATCCTGCGCTACCGGCATGTGGATGGTTCCACCATTTGGGTGCGCTGCCGTGGAATGGCCATTCGCGATAATACCGGACGGCCCGTGCGGATGCTGGGCGCCCATAACGACCTCACCGCAGTCAAACGTGCCGAACAAGAAGCCCAGCTTGAGAAAGCACGCCTTCAGCTCGCCAATGAGGAGCTGACAGCGTTTGCCTATGGCGTCAGTCACGATCTCAAATCCCCGTCTCGCACGGCTTTGCAATTGGTGGAAGAAGGGCTGCTCACTGATGAAGGCAATCTGACGGAAGAGCAAAGAGAACTGTTCGAAGGTGCCGCAATCACACTCGAAAGGATGCAACTGCTGATCTCTGACCTGCTGGACTACGGCGTGCTTGTGGATCAAAAGGCAGAAGAGGAAACCGTGCGCCTCACGGATGTGGTCGCCGACGTGATCATGGATCTGAAGGCCACCATCTCAGAGGTTGATGCCAGCGTTCAGATCACGGCGCTACCGATCATATCAGGCTATCGCAGTCAGATGTGGATGCTTGTGCAGAACATGATCGCCAATGCCATAACTTACCGCTGCAAGGGCGTGCCCCCTGTCATCAGGATCAACTCAGGCCCCGAGCAAGGTGGCATGGTCCCGATCCATTTCGAAGACAATGGCTGTGGCATACCGAACGACCAGTTCGATAAAATCTTCGGTATATTTACCCGTCTTCACCGCCAGGATGAGATACCTGGTTCCGGCGTCGGGCTGGCCGTTTGCAAACGCGTGGCGCTCAACCATGAGGCCACGATTTCTGTCACCTCAACAGTCGGCGCAGGCAGCCGGTTTACGCTTAGTATTCCGAAGAGGAGGTGCACATCATGAACAAAACCACTGATCACAATGGCGCCCTCGTGGCTTGGACAATTGATGACTCAGAGTTTGACATGAAGTTGAACCATCGGATCCTGACCCGCAGTGGAGCTTTTGTTCAGGTCCACGGGTTTCATTCTCCTCAGGACGCGCTGGATGAACTGCGCGCACTGGCCGACTTCCCGCATGTGATTTTCCTCGACGTCATTATGCCTGTCATGAACGGCTTCGATTTCCTGGCCACGGCCACGCAGGAATTTGGAGACGATTTCGCATCCAGTGTGGTGATCATGCTCACGTCATCGCTGAACCCTCGTGATCGCGCCAAAGCGGAGGCGTTCGATGCCGTGCGCGGGTTTTTACCCAAACCCCTCACGATCCACGACAGCCAACAAGTTGCAACCGACGCGGCAATCATAATGAGGCTGGTTCCGTGCGATGAGACACGGGCAACCTCCGGGTGATTCTGAAAAGAACCAATCATGAACGTCGATCAAATCCCTCCCAAAACAACTGATTTTCGCAAAGTCTATAAAACCCGGAGCAAATTCCGCATTTCCAACGCAAAGCCGCTCCAAGCCTTAACTATGAATTAGAATTTAGCGATCAAGTTACGCCAACTTTCAACGAGATCAGAGCTTATCATGCTACAAACAGCACTTCCCATCAAAGATCCCACTGCTGACATTGTCGCCGAAGGACTTCGCATTCTTATTTTGGATGACAGCGATTTCGACCTGCGACGCGTGTCCCGAATGATTTCTGAGATCCGCTCAAATGTGTTCATCAAGGCGACCAAAACTCTGGAAGAGTTTGAAGAGGCGTTCAAGACGGATGTCTACAGCCTGTGTTTGATCGATCATTCGCTGGGCAATGGCAAAACCAGTTCAGACGCGATGGACATCATCAAATCCAGTGTGCTTTCGTCTGAAACACCGGCGGTATTGATCACCGGCATGTCCGATGACACCATCCTTATTGAGGCCGTGCGCCACGGGTTCGTCAGTTATCTGGACAAGGCACAGATGACGGTGGCAGGCCTCAAGACCGTGATCACCGAGGCGTTGGATGAGGTCGCTTTGACCCAAAGCACCGCGGCCGAACGGGCAGACATGGTCAACACCGTGATGGATGAGGTGGCACAACTCTACTCCGCCAACACGAAACAGCATCTGTCCAAAATCTATCAGACGGCCAATTTCCTACGCCAATGCATCGCACAGGGGGAAATGCCATCTCCGGATGCCGTGGATGATGTAGAAGCCAGTTGTTTCGCCATCTGGCGCTTTCTGGACGAGGCTGAACATCACGGTTTGAATTTTGGGCGGCAACCGAACTGAACGTCCCGGACGATAAAAAAAATACAGGGTCTGGTGCGTGCCATGCCCTGATGTGTTCCAAGACCGATATGCGCCGTAACGAGTGACACGAACCAGAAGGTGACGTCAGACATGCATCAAGTGCAGAAGATCAGGAAGAACGCGCCGGAACCAAATCCCGGTTTTGTGCCCACCGGCACGTTGGAAGACGAAGACCACAAACAGTTTCTTCGCATCGCGAACCATGACCTTCGCGCCGGGCTGCGCGCCTTGGCCGAACTTCCGGTATGGATTGACGAAGACATGCAAGAACACGGCTTGACCGTGCCTGGCGATGTGCAGGAACATCTTGATCTGATGCGTCGCAGCGCGAAAGACATGATGACCCTATTGGATGGGTTGATTGATTTGTCCAGTGCAGGCCGCCACCCGGATGAACCAGCACGCGTCACCGTGGAACAAGCCGCGCGACGCGCATGGAACGCGATCGAGGATGCGCCCGGTTTCAAACTGCATGTTCGGGATGCGCTGGAAACGCTTTACTTACCCAGACGAGCGGTTCAATCGATCTTCAAGGCCGTGCTGGAAAATGCGGTGCATCACCATGACCTGGCGCGCGGCCAGATTACCGTGACCAGCGACACAGACGGGGATCATGTTCGCATCATGATTGAGGATGATGGCCCAGGCGTGCCCAAAGAAGCTCGGGAAAATGTGTTTGAAACCCTCGTCATGCTCCGCCGGAGAGAGGAAACCGGGCGCCCCGGGCTTGGCCTGACCTTGGCGCGAAAACTGGTCACGCGGTTGGGCGGAAACGTCACGCTGACACGAGCCTCCAATGGTCGCGGCACGGCGGTCATGATCACCCTTCCCATTCGGGCGCGGTTGTAGCCCAAAGCCGACGAAATCTTTCAAAGATTTCGACCGCATTCTTTGAAAGAATGCGCGCCAACGCTGGGGGCCAAATGGGGTCTGCCAAACATGAGGCTTCCCCAAAACAATCAACCAGGGACGGGCCGATTTCGGCTGGCAAAATTGTTAGTTTTGGTGAAAGATGGACGCGGAAAACACGCTTTTCTGTAACAAAACCTTCAGGCCAAACCCAACCCAATGAGCATTAAACAACTCCGCACGTTGGTTGCCATCGCCGACGCCAGAACGTTCAGCGCGGCAGCAGAGATCGTGCATGTCACCCATGCCGCCGTCAGTCAGCAAATGCGCACGCTTGAGGCTGATCTGGGTGTGGCATTGTTTGATCGCACGTCCCGGACACCCGAACTTACGCCCCTCGCCCACCAGGTCGTCGCCCGCGCGCGCCGGATCATTCAGGACTATGACAACCTGATCCCATCCGTTCTGGCCGATGGCGGGCTCAGCGGCACGGTTTCTTTGGGGGCCATGCCCACCACTCTCACCGGTCTGGCACCCCTGGCCATGGCAGTGTTGAAGGAAAAGCTCCCCAAGATCGGGCTGCAAATTCGCCCCAACCTCACCCGCCCCCTGCTTTTGGAGGTGGAGCGCGGCACGCTGGATGCCGCCATCGTGTCCAAACCCCATCTGATGCCTCGGGGCGTGGTTTTCCGCAAACTGGCGCGTGAACCCATGCAACTGATCACCGGCCCGGCGGAAACCGAAACCGATCCGATCCGCCTGCTGAAAACCCGCCCCTTCATCCGCTTCAACCGCAACGCCGTCGTGGGCAGCGTGATCGACAACTGGATCCTCGCTGCACGCATCCGCGTGTCTGAGACCATGGAGCTTGATAGCCTGGAGGCGATCACCTCGATGGTGCACCAAAACCTTGGCGTCTCCATCGTGCCCCGCCTTGCTGTGGCCCCCGTCGGCGCCCCAGCGGTGCAGGAAATCAGCCTGGGCAATAACGCCCCCAACCGCGTCCTAGGCCTTGCGTATCGCGAGGATCAGGTCAAAGCCCGCGCGGTGGAGGAACTGTTCACCGCGCTGACAACCGTCATCGGATCGGGACGGGCCAGCTGATGGGGCCGGAGATGATCACATTCCTCATCCTGGGCGCAGCGGCCGGTGGGTTCATCAACGGGCTGTCGGGCTCTGGCACCGCTCTATTCGCGCTTGGCTTTTTCCTTCTTGTACTCGATCCCATTACGTCGGTCGCCATCGTCGCGCTGTTGGCCGTGCTCGCCGGGCTGCAGGGCATGTGGGTCGTGCGTGCAGAGATTTTCACCAAGCCCAGTCGGCTGGCCCGCTTCATCCTGCCCGGCCTCATCGGCGTACCGCTCGGCATTGCGCTGCTCAGCATCATCGAGGCCAGCCTTCTGCGCTACACCATCGCCGCGTTGTTGATCGTCTTCGGTGCCTATTTTGGCTTTCGCAGTGCGTTGCCGAAATTCTCCCGCCGCACGCCATGGCTCGACAGCGGGATCGGCCTAACAGGCGGCGTACTGGGCGGATCGGCAGGGCTTTCAGGCGCTTTGCCAATGCTCTGGCTGTCGCTGAGACCCTGGCCCAAGGCGGAAACCCGCGCCGTGCTACAGCCCTACAACATGGCGGTCCTGTGCACGACGGTGGCGTTGCTGTTCGCGAAGGGGGCCTATGATGCGACCGCCGCGAAAGCTCTGATGATCACCATTCCCGCGGGTCTTGTTGCCACACAGATCGGGATTTTCGTGTTCAAACGGCTGAGCGACACAGGATTTCGGCGGCTTTTGATTCTGCTCAATCTGGTGATGGGTTTGGGGATTTTAGTCACCGAAGTGTTCTGATCACCGCTTGCCGCGCCTCAGATCACCTCATCCGTCCGATCATCACTTTCGCCATAGCGCTTCAGCACCGCTGGTTTCGTTCCCTCATAGACCCGCGCAACGTTCTCCGCGATCTTGGCGTTTTCCCGTTCAAAAAGACAATCACCATTCAGATCAGAGGCCACAATAAACGGCCCCATCCGATTGCACTTGATCACCCACATGGCCTGCGCAAGGCCCAGTTCTTCGTTCCAATGCACCGCTTCCACATTCTCCACCCCGCGCCCGAGCAAAGCGCCGGTGCCATAGCCCACAGTCGACAGATACACCGCCCCATTGGGCACGAAGTATTCCTTGTAATCCTTCGACGACATGCCCCCCTTGCCGACGATCAGCTTTGCCCCCGTCTTGGCCATCCATTCCGGCAACCACTTTGCAAACCGGAATGACGCGGTGGCCGTCACCGCACCCATATCAAACGACCCATCCGGGTTGATCCGCGCCGCCGGGGAGCAATGAAAATTCGCCGCTGACTGGGAAGGCAATTCCATCGGAATATTCGCCTTATCCTCCAACGCGCGCATATAGACCCCCTCGCGCGCCGTGTACATCAGCCCGTCAAGGTAGACGACATCGCCAAGGCGCAGCTGCGCGATGTCTTCATCCGTGGGGGTGGTGGATAGGGTGATCTCACGCGGGCTCATTTGGCAACCTCAATTCAATTTCTTTTGTGGGGATGTGCCAAATCCATCCGCCCCAACAACTGTGACTGGCTTTTGGAAAGCCAAGTCATCAACCGACGGCCAAAAGGCCCCGAACCACTCGGCAACTGTATCTACCTGAACATCACCGACCGGAACCTCTTCGCCGTAGGGCTCAAACATTGGCAGCCCAAAACTCATACCAGTTTCTTCGTGTCTGATTTTGAAGAGCAAACGGAAGTCTTGAATCGCTTTATTCAGAACGTAGAGGTCAGGTCCGACAACGTGTATCATCACTGTTAGAAACCCTTCTTGGTCTTGATCAGGGTGCACTCCGATATCAAAACCCTTGGCTTTCTCGGGTAAGTTCTGAATAGCGCCACTAACGTTGTTTGTGATTTCATCACGGCAGCTATCCAAAGCAGAGAGCAAAGCAGCCTTGTATTCGGCTTGCGTCATCATTCCGCCGCCTCCATCGCCACGTCCCACTCCACCGTCTCTCGCCGCTGATAATCCGTGAACCAATCGGGATCCGTGCGATGCTCCACCCGCCCATCGGGGAAAAGCCGCGCCACCGCCCGGCGCGATGACAGGCAGAACGCGTGCACCGACATAGGCATCCCGCCCGTGTGGCAATAGCCCACCTCGATATTGCAATCGATCACCATGTTCTTGCCCACAAACCCCATCGCGCCCATGCCGATGGAATTGCCGAGCTCCTTGAACTCCTCCTCCATCTCCGCGATGCGCGGATCGGAATTGCGGCTGCCCACAGTGCGCAGGATGGAGGCGCGTTTGCCAAGCCCCATGCAGATGTCCTTCGACCCACCAAGCCCGATCCCGATAATCGCTGGCTGACAGGCCAGACCGCGTTTGCCAAACGCCATCAGCGTGTCCAGGTAAAACCGCTTGATCCCCTGTATCCCGTCCGACGGGAAGAGCATGCGGTAATCCGTTCCAAAGAGCCCGCCCTTGTGAACGGTGATCAGATCGACCCACTCACCTTCTGGCTCAAATCCGTACTCAATCTCAGGCGCGCCGATGCCCACATTGTTGTCATGATCCGTCCGCCATAGCGGATGCACCCGGTTGGGCCTGAGCGGCACATCATAGGTGGCCTTCGCCGTCGCCCGGCGCAGAGCGGTTTCCAGCGCCACCATCCCACCTTCCACCCGCGCCTCATTGCCCAGTTTCACAAACCATCGGGGCACACCAGTGTCGCCACACATGGCGCGACCA
>JBCCAJ010000495.1:0-2092 GCA_039814845.1 Pseudomonadota bacterium
AAGATTGGGCAGCATTTCGGGGTGGTAGTTCCAGCCGATCACATGCTCGAACGCGTGGGTCTCAAGGGCTGCACGCAGTTGGAACGTGGCTTGATGGCCCGCCCCGATCATGCCCAGAACCTTCGCATCTTTGCGCATCAGGTGCTTCAGTGACACCGAAGATGCCGCCGCCGTGCGCAGCGCAGTCAGAAGATTGCCCCCCACCATCGCCTTCACCCGACCCGTATCGGGATCAAAGAGGAACACCGTCGACTGGTGATTGATCAGCCCGCGCCGATCAAGGTTGTTGGGCCAATAGCCCCCTGCCTTCAGCCCGAGCACACCGCCCGCACGGTCAAACCCGCCCTTGAAGCCGTAGAGCGCATCCTCATGGCCAATCGCCTCTCGCACCACGGGAAAGTTGTAGGCATCCCCCGCCGCCATCGCGGCAAAGACCTTCTCCACTGCGTCAAACGCGGCTTTGCGGGTCAGCATATCTGCGATCATGCCTTCCGGGACAATCGCCAGTTCATGGTTCTTCATCGCTGTACCGTCCATTAGAATGCCTTCCCGCGGGCCGACACCGGCCATAGTGTTTCAACCTTGCCGCCGCGCACGCCGACATACCAATCATGGACGTTGCAGGTGGGGTCGCAATGCCCCGGCACCAACTTCAGCTTGTCATTGACCTTCAGCACGCCGTCGGGGTCAGCCACAACACCGTGTTCGTCGGAGCACTTGGCGTAAACAACATCGCGACGCCCGAAGATAACCGGTAGGCCACTGTCGACAGATTGCGCCTTCAGCCCGGCATCCACGATGGCCTTGTCCGCCTTAGCGTGGCTCATGACCGAGGTCAGCAGGAACAGTGCATTTTCCCATTCGCCCTGATCAATCCGGTTGCCATCCCGATCCAGAATCCGGCCGTAATCGGCATCCATGAACGCGTAAGACCCACACTGAAGTTCATTATAAACCCCCGAATTGGTCTCAAAATAGTAAGACCCGGTGCCGCCACCGCCGACGATGTCACAGTCCAGGCCTTCCGCGCGCAGCGTGTCCACTGCATCCTTCACCATCGCCACCGCCACGTCGATCTTGGCCTTGCGATCATCATAGCTGTCCATGTGCTGCATCGCGCCCTGATAGGCTTGAATACCCGCAAATTTCAGCCCTGCGGCACGATCAACCGCTTTGGCAATCTCCACCACGGCGGGTGTCGTCGTCACGCCGCAGCGCCCCGCGCCGCAGTCAATCTCCACCAGACATTCGATCTGCGTGCCATGCTTGATCGCCGCCGCCGACAGGTCGGCCACATTGGCGATATCATCCACACAGCAGATCGTCCGTGCGCCCAGCTTGGGCATGCGCGCCAGACGGTCGATCTTGGCCGGGTCGCGCACCTGGTTGGACACCAGAACGTCCTTGATGCCACCGCGCGCGAACACCTCTGCCTCGCTGACTTTCTGACAGCACACACCGCAGGCCCCGCCCAGTTCCACTTGCAGTTTTGCCACATCGACGGATTTGTGCATCTTGCCATGCACGCGGTGACGCATGCCGTGGGCCTTGGCGTAATCGCCCATTTTCTTGATGTTGCGCTCCAACGCATCGAGGTCGAGCACGAGCGCGGGCGTCTGAATATCGGCCTCATCCATGCCAGGCAGTGCGGGCACGTCATAGCCCACTTCAAGTTCACCATATTGGGTCAGGTCTTTCATCTCAGGTCTCCTCACAGTGTCCAAGGCAAGCTGTCTAAATCCACGTTGCCACCGGTTACGATCACGCCGACGCGTTTGCCGGCAAAATAGTCAGGGTTCTTCAAAATGCAGGCCAACGGCACAGCGCAGGAGGCCTCCATCACGATCCGCAGATGCTTCCACGTCAGTTTCATTGCCTCGATGATCTCGTCCTCAGAGGCGGTGAAAATCTCAGTCACGTGGTTCGACACAAAGTGCCAAGTGCGGTCTTTCAGAGGCACCAGAAGCCCGTCTGCAATCGTCTTCGGCGCGTCATCTGCAATGATGTAGCCCGCCTTGAAACTGCGATAAGCATCGTCAGCCTGTTCCGGTTCAGCGGCAATGATCTGCACCTCTGGGGCCAGTGTCGAAAG
>JBCCAJ010000364.1:0-3597 GCA_039814845.1 Pseudomonadota bacterium
ACCTGCCCCCACATAAGGGGTCAGCTTGGACCCGGTCTGAATATCATACAGCACGTTCGCCATCAGCGCAGTGCGCTCAATCCCGCCACTGGTGTTGATCTCAGGCGACAGCGCATTGCCCGTGAAATCCAGCGTATCAATGTCTGAATTGTGGTAGGACAGCTCCACCTCCGCGCGCCATCCGCCACCGAAGGATCGCCCGACCGCACCACCAACGCTGACACCGCTCTCAAAGTCACTCAAAACGCTTTGCGGTGCGCCGCCAACGATCCCGGACAGGGTCGCGTCCTGGGTAAAGTTCGCGCCGACAAAGCCGTGAAAGTACAGATTTTCCGCAGACGCCGATGTTGCCGCAAAACAAAAGGCAGCACAGGCCGATGCGGCAAGTATGTGGGATTTGGTCAAGATGAGACTCCTCATTTCGTTTGAGCCCGGCGCACTCTTGACGCGATGAGCTTTGCAATTGGTTTGTGACTTGGGGAGCTACCCATCAGCCTGAACGCACGCCAATTCTTTGATCGAATAGGGCTGAGAGGTTTTCGTTATAATGCTCGTGCCACCCGCAATTATGCCAACGGGGCAAGGCTCAAACCTAATTGTGATCGCACCGTGTATCAAAAAAAGTTCAACGAATTTCTTGGCCGACAGCGTGTTTGACCTCATGCGCGCACCCAATCCGCGTGCCACGTTGAAACAAGAAAATGCTCGAAGACAGATGAACTTACGCGACCTAATCTATATGCTGGCCGTCGCCAAACACGGCCAATTCAGCAAAGCAGCCACCGTCTGCAATGTCTCTCAGCCCGCGCTGTCAAACCAGATCAAGAAGCTGGAAAAAGAGCTGGGCGGCGAGATTTTTCACCGCCATGCCACCCAAGCCCGTCTGACCGAACTGGGCACCCGGATCCTGCCTGTGGCCCAGCGCATCGTTGCGGATGCCGATGAAATCCGCGATGTCGCCGCCTCGTTCCAGGACCCAACGGAAGAACCCATGCGCATCGGCATAATCCCAACCTTGGCCCCGTTTCTGACCGGATATCTGGCCGACCTGTTTGAAGGGCTCTACCCTGATATGCGCGTGACCATTATTGAGGCCCTTTCTGATGAGCTTTGCCACCTGATCTTTGACCGAGAGATCGACATCGGCATCACCCCACAAGACGGGCACCACCCGCCACTGATGTTTTCGCCCATCTGGCGCGAACCGCTTCTCTTTGCCGCCAGAGAGGGCCACCCCCTGACCAACCGCGCGGTGATGCGCCCGCAAAACATCCCTGTCGATCAGTTCACCCGCATCGGCTACCCCATGGGCTTTGCCATCGAGGACACCCTGCCAAAACCTGGCCCCGGTATCCTTGTGGGCGGGCGGCTGGATGTCTCGGCGCTGAGGTTTGAAACCATATGCAGGCATGTCTGTCATTCCACCGATTGCACCGTGGTCACCGGTTTGGCGGCAGAACAACTGACAAAGGACGGATGGCCGCTCAGCTTCGTACCGCTTCATGGCAACGGCGCATATCGGCCTATTGGCCTTCTGTCCCGCCCAGGCTTTCCTCGGCAATCCGTGCTTGATGATCTGTGCCGTTATGCCATCTCAAAGCCGCCCATGGGAATGGAGCAGATCAAAGCCTGAAACCAACCGGACCCGCCTGCAATCTGACGGGCTCAGCTGCCACAATTCATCACAAATTTTCCCAAAACTGCCCGATTGTTACCAAATCGCGAACAATCTGGCCCGGCATTTTCACCATGAACAAATGGTGGAGGCCGGCCCATGCCCGTCTTTTATGGATATCAAAACGCGATTTTCGGGACGCAAACAACAGTCGATGGCTCAGCCGTGGATTACGCCTTTGCGCCCCCGTTTGGTGGGGATTGGGTCTGGACTGGGTCCACAACCAATTTCCACGTCCGCGAAAACGACGGGGCGACCCTCTATAATGGGGACGCGACCAATGAACAGGTCGGCACAAACGAACAACTTGGCGGCGTCTGGGAACAGGTGACAGAAATCGGCGGCACGTATTACCAGACGATCTGGGACTACACGTTTGAAATCTCCGACGGCACCAACACGTTTCGCGTCGCGGTGATTGATGTCGACCTTAACAATGACGATGATCTCAACGATGTTGTGGGCGGGTCCAGCGAAGATGGCTACTACCTGGTCTTTCCAGATGGCGTCCCCACGGCGGGTGCGACCTACACGGTCGGCAGTATTGTGGAAAACGATGACTTCACACCGCATCTCGATCTGGGGGCTGATGTCGTGTGCTACGCCTCGGGCACCTTGATTGAAACCGCGCATGGCCCGCGTCCCATTGAAACGTTGCAACCCGGAGACATGGTTCGCACCAAGGGCAACGGTCTGCAACCGGTCATCTGGCACGGCGTGTCCCGCGCCCGCGCCTTTGGCAACACCGCACCCGTGGTGATCCGCAAAGGCGCACTTGGCAACACCCGCGATCTGGTGGTGTCCCAACAACACCGCATGCTTGTGGAAAGCTACAGGGCAGAGCTTCTGTTCGGGGAAAGCTCCGTTCTGGTAAAGGCCAAGGATCTGGTCGACGATCACGCCATATATATCCGCGAGGGCGGGCTGGTGGATTACCATCACCTCCTTCTACCCGAGCATGAGATCATCTTCGCCGAAGGCATCCCCAGCGAAAGCTTCCAACCCGGAGAACAGGGCTTTTCGACCCTCTCACCGGGCGACCGCCTGCGCCTGATGGCGGCAATGCCGGATCTGGAACAGCGATCTGACAGCTACACCGCCGCCCGCCTCAGCCTTAAGCGCCACGAGACACTGTGCTTGATGGCGGCGTGAACCGATCAAAAAACATCATCATTCCTTAGGCATTGTGACAATTGGCGGTTGAGAAACCCATCACCCTGGATGTGCAAATCTGGTATGCTGACGGCTGCACTTCAAAACCACACAGAGGGTTTCGGCATTGGCACTTTCAAAATTGTACGCAAACACGCCCGAAACGGGTTTCACCCTCAGTTTCTTTACGGCCGCAGGCACTTATCCGAGATCGGGGTTACTGGCTGCTCCGTTCTTCACTACGAATGATCCAATCAAGGCTTTGACGGATAAAGGTTGCGACGTTCGGCTGATCGTCCGATTTTCACCGTTCACGACGCCGCAAGCGCTAAGACAAGCCCTTGAAAACCCCCAAGTCACTGTCCACTACTTCACTGACTCAAAATTTCACACGAAGCTCTACATCATCGACGATGTCGCGCTTGTCGGATCCGCCAACCTAACCAATCACGGCCTCACATCAAATCGCGAGTTGTCAGTCCTTCTGAAGCAAGATCGCGATGAGGCCTTCTATGCTCTGCCCGGCCTATTTGATGAGTTGTGGAACGATGCCCACGTATTGAACGAAGAAATCCTCCGCGAATACGAAAAAGCGTTCAAATCCAAGGAGAAGCCGAAAGATGAGGACTCCTTTGAGAAGTTCATCCACAGATTCGTAAAGCCTGCCGCCCCAACAAGCGTCGTCGTGGGCAGCGAAAAGAAATCGAAAGAACGCGCTTTCATCCAAGGTTTCCGAAGGAAGTATGATGAAGTCTTGGTGCCAGCGCACA
>JBCCAJ010000450.1:0-2596 GCA_039814845.1 Pseudomonadota bacterium
AAGGCAGAAACACGAAGACCGCCAGAAGCCCGAACATCAACCCGATGGCCACGATATCGCCCATCTCGCGCAGCGGCGGGGAATCCGCAAAGTTCAGCCCCAGAAATCCGATGGCCGTGGTCACCGTCGCGACCGTGATAGGCGCGAGGTTCACGCGCAGCGCCTCAAGCGCGGGGTTTTCAGCCCCGGCCTCCAACGCGCGGATCCAGGCAAGCGTCATATGCACACAGGATGCAAGTGTCAGAACCATCACCGCCAGCGGGCTGATGGCCGTGCCCGCGGTCAGTTCAATCCCCAGCCATCCTGACACGCCAAAGGTGCTCACCGTGGCCCCGGCCACGATTGCCGTCCCAGCCGCCACAGCTCGGGCCGAGCGCAGGAAAAACGCCAAAAGCACGATCGCCACGACAAACGCGATGGGAACCAGGGACGTCGCATCATCCTTGGCCGCCTGTGCCAGCGTCAGCCCCCCCAGCACGCCGCCGGTGCTGTGGAAGGCAAATCCAGGGTAATCGGCTGCCCATGCATCTTGCTGCGCGTCCAGAAACGCCGCCACCTCTCGCCGTCCATCTGGATTGTCTTCTGGCAAGACTACGTCCACATTGATGCCATAGGCCGTGCCATCGGTTGATATCAGTCGGCCCAGAAGTTCATCCGACGTGGTCGCGATATCCTCAAACCGGGCGGCATCCTCGCCCGTGATCTCCCCATCTTCCGCGAGAAGCGGTTCGACAAAGATATCCTCCCCCTCGGCATAGGAATGGGTGTAGTTCACCGTCGAATCCACCCGCAACACGTAGGGCGTTTGCCAAGCATCCTCTGTCATCCGCCGCAGCGCGCTCAGCGTTTCGGAGGCGAAGGCCTGCCCCTCAGGGGGCACAACCATAATCATCACGACATCCGATTGGGCAAAGGCATCCTCGATCTTTTCGATCTCTAGGAATTCCTGATTGGTGTCACTGAAGAAATTCTTGTCGGTGCTGGCAAAACGAACATCCTTTAGGCCAGTCGCCAGCACCGCGAACAGGGCCAGCAAAGCCGCCAGCAAAGCGCCGTTATGGGCCAGGATCCAACGGGCCAGGCGATCCGCGCGATTCACGGGTAAGCCCTTTTGCGCCCGGACATGCGGGTGTGGCCTTGGCGGACAAGACATCTTTGCGCCTGTGTCCACACATCTTCTTGCTGGGCCACGTCCATCCTTGGCGAGGCAATCGCGTCGTCTTTCATATACGCGCGTTCAGGACGCAGGGCAGGTTTCACTGGCCACATCGGTCTTTGCTTAGGGAACAAACACGAGCGCTCAGGCTTGATGTAGGACCGAGTGATGGGGAACGTCTTAGCCATAAACGTCCGCAACCTGCTACGCTTCGTAAAACTGTGCCGGACGTCCAGCACATAATGGGGCCACGCCATGCCATGCCACATCCACAGGGTAACGCGGTTGAAGCCATAGGCGCAGGGGTCCAGACGCTCCAAGGTTGTACGCTCCTAGGCTTCCGACACTTCTTTCTTGTCAGAGGATTGCAACGCAGCCTCATAGGCTTTGGCAAGCGCGTCGGCCTGCGCTTGCGCCACCACATCGGCGTCATAGATCAGCCGGTATTTCGTCTTCGCGACCTGCAAGAGCACATCATGGGACACGCCCGAAACCGCCTGCTTCAACTGCGATGCCGCGCACATCTCAAACCCGATCTGAAGCGGGGTCACTTGCCACTTGTCGAACCAGGAGGCAAATTCCTCCGCCGCCGCAAAGCAATCGAAACTGTGATGTTTGGCAGCATGGGTCAGCGCTCGGTCAAGCTTGCGCGCTGCCGTCGGATCGTCCGGATCTGCTGACACCAGAAGAGGCTGCTGCAAGGTGAAGGGGCCAATGCAGGGCCCTTTTGGCAAGGTCTCCCCTATCCGCGCCGCCCGTGCCATCAAAACATTGCCGGTGCTCTGCGTCACCTCACGCAAGGCCTGCGCAAAGGCTTGCATATGCCGGGCCTCTGTTTGTTTGGCACACGGGCCCGAAAGGGTCGCGGCAGGACCATGGTCCTGACCAAGGCTCAGCGGCAGAAGCGCTCGTGTCCGGCGCGCAAACGGCACCTGCGCGGCACCATCGGCCAGCGTGTAATAGAAAAACGCCCGGTCTGACCGGCCTTGCACCGTCTCAGGGTCATACGCCAGCACGCCCGGCAGCGCTTTCACCGCCTTGCCCGGTGCGGGCTTCTGAAGGTCTTTGCCATCAAGCAACGCCTTCATCTCTGACACCAAGAGGTCCATGGAAGCCGCATCCGCAATCGCGCTATGCACCTGCAAAACCAGCCGTACTTTAGCGACCGACGCGCGCATCATCTCTCCGGCCTGCACATCTAGCGGGGCGGTCCCATCGCCGGCAACCGCCAGCGGCGTTACGCCAAATTCCAACCCGTCTTCGACGCCGCCCGACCGGATTTGCGCCCCCAGCATAGGGTGCCGCTTCGCAAGCTTGCGCAACATTTTCTGCACATCACCACGGTCCACGTCTTTGGGCAGGCGCAGCACGGCCCTGTTTTCCAACGCCGTCTTGGCACGGGCCGAAGACATGGGCGCTTTGGCGACCGCCATCATCCCA
>JBCCAJ010000335.1:0-3893 GCA_039814845.1 Pseudomonadota bacterium
ACCATGCAGCGCCACCTGCGCGACAGCCTTCGCACGCTGCGCACGGACAAGATCGACCTCTATTACGTGCACGCACCCGACGGCGTGACACCGATCCGCGACAGCGTGGCCGCGTTAGAGGAGATGCGCCAGGTCGGCAAGATCGACATGATCGGGCTGTCAAACGTCACGCAAGCAGAGGTCGAAGAGGCCATGCGCGTCGCCCCCATCGCGGCGGTGCAAAACCGGTACTCCCCCGTGGATACGCGCGATGACGCCCTCGAAGACCTGATCGACTGGCTCGATGCGCGCAATATCGCCTTTGTGCCCCACGGACCGCTCGGGGCCAACCCGATGCAACAGGGCGCTGCCGTGGACCCGGCAAAAGCCCTGCGCATTCTTCTCTCCCGCGCACCCAATGTGCTGGTCATCCCGGGCACCACGCGGGTCGCGCATCTCGAAGCGAACGCATCAATCCTCAAGGACGAGCCATGCGCCGCATTCTGATCTCTTGGGCAGCCGCATGGCCGACCATCACGGCCCTGCTGTTGCTCACGCAGGGCGTCATCGGCCACTGGCCGTTGGCGCTCCGCACGTTCGTTTTGTCTGGCATCATGGTCACCCTGATGACCTTGCTTCTCATCCCCGCTATGAGCCGGTTCATATGCCGCCTAAAGGAGCGAATTTTTCCATAACTGTTAGGGATACGGTCTTGTTGGAATGGACGATTTAGATGCGTTTGGTCGAATTTACACGGCTATGATCTGCAAAATTCCCGTTGCTGCGACTTTCTGCACCCTGCGCAGCTGCACCGACGCAATACCGACGTAATACCGACGCTATACCGACGTCCCTTTCCCGCCTTGCAAAACCCCTGCGCAGACCATAGGTTCCGCCCAATTCAGAGCGCCTAAACGCGCCCCCACTCAAGGACCCTGACATGGAAGCCATTGGCCAGTTTATCCCCCTCATTCTGATCTTCGCCATCATGTGGTTCCTGTTGATCCGGCCCCAGCAAAAGAAGCTCAAAGAGCATCGCGCGATGGTCGAACAACTGCGCCGGGGCGATCAGGTGGTGACCCAAGGCGGGCTCATCGGGAAGGTCTCCAAGGTCAAGGATGATGACGAGATTGAGGTGGAGATCGCCTCGGGCGTCAAGGTACGCGTCGTGCGGGGCACGATTGCGCAGGTGCTGTCGAAGACCGAGCCCGCAGATAGCAAGTAATCGACCCATAACCCCCAGTAACCTTGTGAACGGGAACAGATAAATGCTTCAGATCCCCCTGTGGAAACGCGTCATGATCTGGGGCCTTGTGGTGCTAGGCCTGCTGCTGGCCTCCCCCAACGGGTTTTACAACACGGTTGAACAGCACAACGATGCGGCCCAAGCCATTGAGCTGGGCAACGACACCGCCGAGAACCGCGCACTGGTTGAACAATGGCCGGGCTGGATGCCGTCGAGCCTTGTGAACCTTGGGCTTGATCTGCGCGGCGGGGCGCATCTGCTGGCCGAAGTGCAGGTCGAAGATGTCTACGCGTCTCGCATTGAGGGCATGTGGCCGGAAGTCCGCGATCTTCTGCGCGATGAACGTGCCCGCATCGGACCCATTCGTTTGCAGCCCTCTGACCCGTCTGAACTGCGCGTGCGTCTGGTCGAAAATCCCAACGAAATCAACTACGCAGCCGGTCTTGTGCGCGGTCTTGCGCAACCAGTGGCAAGCCTCACCGAGGTGGCCGCGACCGACATCGAAGTCACGACACAAGGTGCGGATATCCTCGTTCGTTTGAGCGAGGCTGAACAGCGCGCCACCGACGAACGCACCGTGCGTCAATCCCTCGAAATCGTCCGCCGCCGGATTGACGAAGTAGGCACGCGAGAGCCGACCATTCAACTCCAGGGCGCCGATCGCATTCTCATCCAGGTCCCCGGCATCGGGTCGGCGGCCGAACTGAAAGCCATCATCGGCACCACTGCGCAGCTGACCTTCAACCCGGTCGTGGGCCGTACCTCGGATGCGAATGACCGCACGGGCGCGGGCAACGAAATCCTGCCCTCGCTGGATGAGCAAGGCATCTTCTACATCGTCGAAACCGCACCGGTCGTGACAGGCGAAGACCTTGTGGATGCGCAGCCCGATTTTGACCAAAACGGGCGGCCCGCCGTGTCCTTCCGTTTCAACCCCTCTGGTGCGCGGGCCTTTGGGGATTACACGTTGGAAAACATCGGCAATCCCTTCGCCATCGTGCTGGATGATGAGGTTGTCAGCGCCCCTGTGATCCAGTCCCACATTCCCGGCGGATCGGGCATTATCACGGGGAATTTTTCGGTTGAGGAAAGCACCAATCTGGCGGTGCTGTTGCGCGCCGGTGCGCTGCCTGCCGAACTCGTGTTCCTGGAAGAACGCACCATCGGGCCAGAGCTGGGTGCGGATAGCATCGCCGCCGGTCAGATCGCCTGTATCGTGGCCTTTGCACTGGTGCTTGTATACATGTTCCTCAGCTACGGCCTTTTCGGCATCTTTGCCAATATCGCGCTGATCATAAACGTGGCGCTGATCTTTGGCTTGCTGAGCGCCATTGGGGCGACCCTTACCCTTCCCGGTATTGCTGGGATCGTGTTGACCATCGGTATGGCCGTGGACGCGAACGTGCTGGTCTTTGAGCGCATACGCGAAGAAATGCGATCCGCCAAAGGGGCGTCACGCGCAATCCAGCTGGGCTATGAAAAAGCGCTGAGCGCCATCATCGACGCCAATATCACGACGTTCATCACCGCGCTCATTCTCTTTGCCATGGGCAGCGGCCCCGTGCGCGGGTTCGCGATCACGCTGGGTTTGGGCATCATCACATCCGTCTTCACGGCGATTTTCGTCACGCGCCTCATGGTCGTCATGTGGTTCGAACGCAAACGCCCCAAAACGGTGCTGCAGGGCAAGGCACTGCGGCTCGTGAAACAGGACACCAAGCTCGACTTTTTCAAACGTTGGAAGATGTCCTTGGGTCTATCAGGTGTGTTCATCGTTGTGGCCGCGATCTCCTTTGCGCTGCAGGGGCTGAATTTCGGGATTGACTTCAAAGGCGGCACCACGGTGCGCACGCAAAGCGCGGTCGAGGTCGACATTGGCACCTATCGCGATGCCATCAATCAGCTTGAGCTGGGCGATGTGTCCATCACGGAAATCTTTGACCCCACCTTCGGGCCGGAAGATAACAAAACCATGATCCGCATTCAGGCCCAGGAAGGGGAGGAAAGCGTCTCTGTTGCAACCGTGGCCGCGATTGAAGCATCTCTGCAGGAGGTGGTTCCCGACATTGTCTTTGAGGCCACCGAAAGCGTTGGCCCCAAAGTGTCAGGAGAGCTGATCACAGCGGCCACCATTGCGGTGCTTTTGGCCATCGGGGCGGTGCTGATATACATCTGGCTCAGGTTCGAATGGCAGTTTGCCGTGGGCGCGGTTGCGGCGCTGGTTCATGATGTTGTTTTAACGATCGGGATATTTTCCGAGTTACAGATCAAGTTTGATCTGGCCATCATCGCGGCATTGCTGACCATCGTGGGCTACTCGCTCAATGACACCGTGGTCGTCTTCGACCGCGTGCGGGAGAACCTGAGGAAGTATAAGAAAAAGCCACTGTCGGAGGTGCTCAACATCTCGATTAACGAAACGCTCAGTCGGACGGTCATGACCTCTGTCACCACGTTGCTGGCGCTCTTTGCCCTGTTCATTCTGGGCGGAGACGTGATCCGGGGCTTTGTCTTCGCGATGATCTGGGGCGTGATCGTGGGGACCTATTCATCGGTCTTCGTCGCCTCGACGGTGCTTTTGTGGCTGGGCGTCAAACGCGACTGGTCAAAGCCTGACAAATCCGCAGGTACGCAATTTGCCAACGTAGATGCCTGAGGCTTTGAATGC
>JBCCAJ010000412.1:0-3035 GCA_039814845.1 Pseudomonadota bacterium
CCAATGCGGCCTGGGCGGAAGGTTTGCTGACGGAGCTTGTAGATGCTTTGCAGGAGGTGACGGGCGTTACACATGTGCTGAAAAACGCCTCTGGCCGGGCGCGCGGGCTGGAAGGGCTTGATGATGTCAGTGGCGTTCTGGCCGGTGCCGCGCCCGATGCCCCGGTTGAAGTGTCGATGAACGGGGCCACCTATCTGGCTGACCTTGTGGCGGGGCAGAAGACGGGGCTCTTCTATGATCAACGCCCCAATCACGCTTTTGCTGCAGGGGTGGCAAAGGGTGCGCGCGTGTTGGATGTGTTTTCCCATGTAGGTGGCTTCGGCTTGGCGGCGCTGGCCGTCGGGGCACACGAGGTGCTGGCCGTCGATGGCTCCGCGCCCGCGCTGGCATTGGCCGAGGATGCGGCCGCACGCATGGGGCAGGGGCGGCGGTTCTCCACCCGGCAGGGCGACGCCTTTGAAACGCTGACCGCTTTGGCGGAAGAGGGCACCCAGTTCGATCTTGTGATCTGTGATCCGCCTGCCTTTGCGCCGAACAAAAAAGCGTTGGAGGCCGGTCTGCGCGCCTATGAACGCATTGCGCGTCTGGCCGCACCTTTGGTGGCGGAGGGCGGCATTTTGGGGCTGTGTTCGTGTTCCCATGCCGCGGATTTGGCCAAGTTTCGTGGGGCATCTGTGCGGGGCATCGGACGTGCGGGCCGGCGTGGCGCACTGATCCACACGGGCTTTGCCGGGCCAGATCACCCGCAACACCCGCATCTGGCGGAAACGGCCTATCTCAAGGCGCTGTTTTTCAGCCTATGAAGGCGCTGCTGGACACCTGCGTGATCTATCCCACCGTGATGCGGGAGATGTTGCTGGCCGTGGCGCGCGCGGGCGCGTTCACCCCGCTGTGGTCTGCGCGTATCATGGAGGAATGGCAGCGCGCGGTGGTCAAGCTGGGCCCGGACGCGCAGGCGCAGGCCAGTGCTGAGACGGTATTGCTGAAACAGGCATGGCCGAGCGCAGAGGTGGATTGGTTGCCGTCTCTTGAGGCGCGGCTGTGGTTGCCGGATCCGGCGGATATCCATGTTTTGGCAGCGGCGGTCGCGGGCCATGCAGATGTGATCGTGACAGTGAATGCCAAGGATTTCCCACGCGGTATTTTGGCCGAAGAGGGCGTATCGCGCGCTGATCCGGATGCGTTCTTGATGGGCATTCATGCCGCCCAGCCTGATCTGGTGGCGGATGCGGCGGATCAGGTTTTGGCGCGGGCCAATGCGTTGTCGGGTGAGGTTTGGGAGATGCGAAAACTGCTTAAGAAAGCGCGGCTGCCGCGCTTGGGCAAAGCGTTGTCTGCCTAACCTGCCGTCCGGCTTTTCAACGCGCGCCTTTGACAAAAGACAATAGCAGACGGGTGGAGGGGTCTTTGGCTTCTCGTTCGCCTTTCAGCGCCTCTTCCATATCGCGCGCCAGCACCTTGCCCAGTTCCACCCCCCATTGATCGAAGGAATTGATCCTCAGGATCACCCCTTCCACAAACACGCGATGTTCATAAAGCGACACGATCTGACCCAACACGCGCGGGGTCAGTTGATCGTAGATCAGCGTGGTGGACGGCCGATTGCCGGTGAACACACGGTGCGCCGCCTGACGGTCAAGTTCCCCGCCGGTAAAGCCCGCCGCCTTCATCAGCGCGCGCGCCTCGTCCAAGGGCCGCCCGCGCATCAGCGCCTCGGACTGAGCCAGGCAATTGGCCACGAGCAGCCTGTGGTGATGGGCCAGTTCCGGCTCATGCCCTTGCGCGGCCACCATGAAGTCGCAGGGCACAATGCGCGTGCCTTGATGGATCAACTGATAGAATGCATGTTGCCCATTGGTGCCCGGCTCCCCCCAGACAACGGGGCCGCTGCCCGCCTCAACGGGTTTGCCATCCATCGTTACACCTTTGCCGTTGCTCTCCATTTCCAACTGTTGGAAATAGGCGGCCAGACGCGACAATCGTTGGTCGTAGGGCAAGACCGCGCGTGTGCGATGACCGCAAACATGGGAATGCCAAAGCCCAACGAGGGCCAACATGACCGGCATATTCTCCTGCAAAGGGGCCGTGCGGAAATGGGTATCCATCGCCTCGCCGCCCTCAAGAAATTCAGTGAACCGCGCAGGCCCGATCGCGATCATGAGCGAAAGCCCAATCGGCCCCCACATGGAATAGCGCCCACCGACCCAATCCTCGAACCCGAAGACCCGCTCGGGCGCGATGCCGAAGGCTTTCGTTTTATCTTCCGCAGTCGACAACGCCACGAATTGACCGCCGGGGCGGTCCACCGCCTTGGCCATCCACGCCCTTGCGGTTTCGGCATTGGTGATCGTCTCAATCGTGGTGAAGGTCTTGGAGGCCACGATCACCAGCGTTCGCGTCGGATCAAGGCCTTTCAGTGTGTCGCCAATATCTGCCCCATCCACATTCGACACGAAATGACAGCGCGGCCCGTCATGATAGGGACGCAGCGCCAGCGTGCCCATTTCGGGCCCCAGATGCGACCCGCCAATCCCGATATTGATCACATCAGTGATCGCACCGCCCGCGCCCTGAAACGCGCCAGATCGCACATCATCGGCAAACCGTCCCATCCGGCGCAGCGTTTCCCGCACGCCGGGCATCACGTCCGCGCCCGCCACCTTCACCGGCCCGCCTGAGAGGTTGCGCAGCGCCGTGTGCAACACCGCGCGCCCTTCGGTTTCATTGACCCGCTCACCGGCAAACATCGCGTCGCGCCGCCCTTCTACGCCTGCGTCCCGCGCAATCTGCAAAAGCCCTGCGCGCGCGTCGTCATCCATGGTTGTCTTGGAGTAATCAAATAGCAGCCCATCCGCGCGTACGGAAAAGGCCTCCGCGCGGCCCTCATCCTGCATCAGGGCCAGAATTGTCTGATCCGATCCTTTTCTCAGCGCATCCCACATGGCCTGTCTTCAGCCTTTCTTCTTGCCATAAATATCCCGGGGGTCTGGGGGCTGGCCCCCAGTCCGGTCGGTATTATATTCCGCCCAATTCAC
>JBCCAJ010000319.1:0-4057 GCA_039814845.1 Pseudomonadota bacterium
AAGCCCAGCATGGTGCCGGTTTCGTGTGCGTGTTCTTCTGAGTGATCGTGGGCGTGCGCGTCCTCGATCACATGGAATTCATACGCATCGGCGGTGGTGTCCGTGGGTGCCATGGTCTTACTCTGCCGCCTGTATATTCATTTTGCCGCGGCCTTCTTCGATAGCGCGTACTTCATCGGCTGGGACGTAGTAATCGCGGTTGTAGTTGAACGTGTGCCCGATCGCCCAAAGGAGTGACGCGAAAAAGCCAAGAACTGCCAGCCACCACACGTGCCAGATCAAGGCAAAGCCCATCACCGTCATAAGCGCCGAAATAACCACGCCGCTTGAGGTGTAATGCGGCATGTGAATGGGTGTGTAGCCGCCTTTGGGCTTTTCGTAACCGTTGCGCTTCATGTGATCCCACGCGTCCAGCTCATAGACCCGGAAGTTGAAGGCAAAATTGTAGTAGGGCGGCGGAGAGGTGGTCGACCATTCCAGTGTCCGTCCCCCCCATGGGTCATTGCCACACCGCAGTGCCTCACGGTTTTTGACGGACACAACCATCTGGATGATGAAGGCCACCACGCCTAGGGCAATCAGGCCTGCGCCAATGAGAGCGGTGAAGAAGTAACCGGCGTAGATCACATCCTCAAACTGGCTGAGGCGGCGGGTGACGCCCATCAGACCCAGCACGTAAAGCGGCATGAACGCGAAGTAGAAGCCCACGACCCAGCCCCAAAAGCTGACCTTGCCCCAAAAGCGATCAAGGTAGAACCCGAACGCCTTGGGCCACCAATAGTTGATCCCTGCGAAGATGCCGAAGACCACGCCGCCGATGATCACATTGTGGAAATGCGCCACGAGGAAAAGCGAATTGTGCAGAACGTAATCCGCAGGCGGCACCGCCAACAGAACGCCCGTCATGCCCCCAATCACGAAGGTCAGCATGAAGGCAATGACCCACATCATCGGCAATTCATACCGGATACGGCCTTTGTACATCGTGAAGAGCCAGTTGAAGAGCTTCGCGCCGGTCGGGATCGAGATGATCATTGTCGTGATCCCGAAGAACGAATTCACATCCGCGCCTGCGCCCATGGTGAAGAAGTGGTGCAGCCAGACGATATAGCTCAGGATCATGATCACGCAGGTGGCGTAGACCATCGACGTATAGCCAAAGAGCCGCTTGCGGCAGAAGGTTGGCACGATCTCCGAGAAGATGCCGAAGATCGGCAGGGTGAGAATGTACACCTCCGGGTGGCCCCAGATCCAGATGAGGTTCACATACATCATCGGATTGCCACCAAGTTCGTTGGTGAAGAAGTTGGTGCCGAGGTACCGGTCCGCTGTCAACAGCGCGAGCGTTGCAGACAGCACCGGGAAGGTCGCCACGATCAGCACGTTTGTACACAACGTTGTCCAGCAGAAGATCGGCATTTTCATCCAGGTCATGCCCGGTGCGCGCATCTTCACCAGTGTCACGATCAGGTTGATGCCTGATAAAGTCGTGCCGATCCCCGCGATATTGAGCGACCACAGGTAATAATCCATCCCCACGCCCGGGCTGAAGGTCAGCCCTGATAGCGGCGGATAAGCCAGCCAACCGGTGGCGGCAAATTCGCCCACGAAAAGGGAGATCATGATCAGCACCGCGCCCGACACCGTCAGCCAGAAGCTGAGGTTGTTGAGGAACGGAAACGCCACATCCCGCGCGCCGATTTGCAGCGGCATGATGTAGTTCATGAACCCGGTTATGAAGGGCATGGCCACGAAGAAGATCATGATCACGCCATGTACGGTGAACACCTGATCGTAGTGATAGGCAGGCAAGATGCCCACGTAACCGGCTGAGGCCAGCGCCTGATGCACCCGCATCAGCAGCGCATCGGCAAAGCCCCGCACCAACATGATCACCGCAAGGATCATATACATGATCCCGATTTTCTTATGGTCGATGGAGGTGAACCACTCTTTCCAGAGATACCCCCAAAGGCGGTAGTAAGTGACAGCCCCCACAACCACGACGCCAAGGATCATCGTGCCGATGAAGGTGGCAAAGATGATCGGGTCGTAGAAGGGGAAGATATCCCAATTCAGCTTGCCCCAGAACCAGTGGGCCTCCGAGGGCACGTGGAAATCTTTGACGGCACCTGCGTCCGTCGGTGTGATCGCCGTGGCCATGTCAGTTCCCCTCCGGAAGTTGGTCGGAAAGGTCGGACGCCGGCGGCAGATCCATCGCCGCGAACAGCTCATCTTCCAGCGGTTTCAGGTCAGGCCGCAGGATGGCGATAAAGGCGCTGGGGTCTTCGGCGGCGCAGATGCCGCGGAACATTTCGCGATTGAACAGCCCCTCAATCCCGCCGCCGCCCAGGGCGTCAACCATCATCATGTCATCGAGGCACAGATCCTGCTGACCCGCGCACAGGTTCACAATGCGCCGCCACAGGCCGTCCGCCACCGTGCCGTAATAGGTTACCTTGTGGTCAATGCTGCGCTGTTGCAGTTGGTTATAAGCCAGTTGATCCAGCTCTGCCGCGCGGCCTTGATCGCGGACCGTCTTCACCCAAGCGTCAAAATCCTCTTCGCTTTTGCCCAGAAACTCGAAATTCATCTGCGAAAAGCCGTTGCCGGAATAGTTGGCGGAAAACCCTTCATAGGTGCCTGGCACGTTGATGACTGCGTTCAATTCCGTTTCCATTCCAGCCATGGAATAGATCATCCCGGCCAGATCAGGAACGTAGAAGGCATTCATTACCGTGTCAGAGGTCAGCTTAAACTCAATCGGGCGATCCACCACGGCGGCGAATTCATTGACCGTCGCGATGTTCTGTTCGGGGTAGATGAAAAGCCATTTCCAATCGAGCGAGACCACATGGATTTCCAAAGGCTCAACGCTCTCATCAATGGGTTTTTCTTCCGAGATGCGGATAAGGTCCTGATAGGGGTCAAGCCGGTGTGTCGCGACCCATGTCAGACCCGCAAGGCAGATGATGATCGCCAGCGGGACGGCCCAGATCACGATCTCCAGACTGATGGAATGGTCCCAATCGGGGTCATAGCTGGCTTGCTTGTTGTCTTCGCGATACTTCATTGCGAAAAACACAGTCAGCGCCATCACGGGAAGGATCACGATCAGCATCAGCACCGTCGCATAGATGATCAGATCCCCCTTTTGGGCGGCCACATCGCCGTTGGGGTTGAGCAGAACCAGATTGCAGCCCGAAAGCAGGCCCGCAAATGCAAGCAACTTTATAGTTTTGAACAGTCGTCGGAACATGGTCGCCACGTTTTCTTTTGTCTTTCAGTCGGTCCGGGCGCGCGTAGCAAACATAGTGCATTTGGCTCAAGAGGCCCGGGTTTATTTTGTTAAAAGATACGTAAGCGGCTGGGCCTGATTTCAAGAATGCTGCAGTGCGACAATTTCCCCTCGTCGGATTTTTCGCCATTCATTTCCCATTGGCGTATTCTGCCCCATATAGAGAGAAGATAACGCATTACTGGCGGAGAGAGAGTTGGCGAACACATCTACTGGTCATTCCGACAACGTCACCATCGACGATATCATCACCACAGTGGTGATGGCGCGGGTGACCGATTTCTTTGGCTTTTTTGTCTACGCCATCGCCTCGGCGCTGGTGTTCCCTCGGCTTTTCTTCCCGATGTTTGATCCCGTGACTGGCACAATCATGTCTTTCGCTGTGTTTTCATTGGCTTTTCTGGCGCGGCCGTTTGCCAGCTTTGCCGGGCGATATCTGGAACGCAAGATTGGGCGCGCGGGCAAGATCTCTCTGGCTTTGATGATCCTTGGCAGTTCGACCGTCGCGATTGGGCTTCTGCCCAGCTATGATCGGATCGGAATTATGGCGCCGATCCTGCTGGCTGCTTTGCGTTTCGCCCAGGGCATCGGACTGGGGGGCGCGTGGGATGGGATCACGCTGCAACTCAAGTCGGCTGCGCCAAAGGGTCGCGAGGGGCTGTACAGTATGGTGCCGCAATTGGGCGGGCCCATCGGGTTCTGTGTCGCGGCCTCCATGTTCTTTGTATTGACGGGCTTTTTGACCGAGGAAGAGTTTTA
>JBCCAJ010000510.1:0-1897 GCA_039814845.1 Pseudomonadota bacterium
CATTGGCAAGAACCGTTTCAATCGCGGTTTCAAGGCGGGTGGCCTCCTCGCCCTGATCAAACGAGTAGCGCAGCGCCATTGCAAAGCTGAGAATGCAGGCAATCGGATTGGCCTTGCCCTGACCCGCGATATCCGGGGCGGAGCCGTGCACAGGTTCGTAAAGCGCCTTGGGCCGACCGTTTGCCATCGGCGCACCGAGAGTTGCGGACGGCAGCATTCCCAAGGATCCCGTCAGCATTGCCGCAGTATCGGACAGGATGTCGCCAAAAAGATTGTCCGTCAGAACCACATCGAACTGTTTGGGCCAGCGGCAGAGCTGCATCGCGCCCGCGTCGGCATACATGTGGGTAAGGTCCACATCGGCATAATCTGCATCATGCACCTTCTGCACCACTTCGCGCCACAGGATGCCGGCCTCCATCACATTGGCCTTTTCCATCGAGCAAACCTTATTGTTCCGCTGGCGGGCGAGCTCAAAGGCGGAACGCGCGACGCGATCGATCTCGCTTTCGGTATAACGATGCGTGTTGATGCCCACGCGCTCGTTGCCTTCCTCAAAGATGCCCCGCGGTTCACCAAAATACATACCAGAGGTAGACTCCCGCACGATCATTATGTCGAGGCCCGAGATCACCTCTTTTTTCAGGGATGAGAAATCCGCCAGCGCATCGAAACACTGGGCCGGGCGCAGGTTGGCGAAAAGATCCATTTCCTTGCGCAACCGCAAAAGGCCGCGCTCAGGCTTCACGGAAAAATCGAGCACATCGTATTTTGGCCCGCCCACAGCACCGAGCAGGACCGCGTCCACCGCCTGGGCACGCGCCATCGTGTCATCATGAAGCGGCGTGCCATGGGCGTCATAGGCCGCACCGCCCACCAGATCCTCACTCACGTCGAATGTCAGATCGCGCTTTTTGCCATACCAATCGATGACCTTGCGCACCTCTGCCATCACTTCAGGGCCGATGCCGTCACCAGGCAGAATGAGAAGCGATGGGGATGTCATGGGCGCCGTCCTTGAAAGAAAAAACTTGCGCATGGCCCTAGCCCGTGGGGGGTTTGGCGTCAAGAAACAGCGGGTTTACTCAAGCTCAATATCGACCCAGACCAAACGATGACGGCTGGCGGCTTGAGCTCGGACGGCCGCATCGCCCTCAAGCGGCCAGTGAACGCCCGCATCGACGACCTGCAGATCCGCCGACGGCAAGACATAGCTCACACGCAGGCTCCCAACGCCCGGCCAGGTCACGGTGTCCAACTTTGGGTCGCCTTTGTGCCCTGGTGTCGTTTCAACCCGCTCACTGCGCGGTTTGGGGTCTTGCACGCGCGTATCCCCCAACAGGACCTGTATGGCCGTCTTGCGCCCCTCCCCGTCAACGGGATCAAGGTTGGCATTGCCCGCTATCACGAATGGCCCCTTGGGCGCGCCGCCGAACGCGCCATCAAGGTAGTATCGCCAGAACAGGATTTCGTCGTGATTGCGACGCCCGTTGCGGTCTTCTGGCCCGTCAAAGACCGGCGTGGTGGCGTGAAAACTCATGAGCGTCAGAGGCACGCCCGCCACATCCAGCGGCACGATCCAATGGCCCGCACGCGAGAGGCGCTGCACCTCCTGCCCTGGCATCGGTTCCGGTGGCCACAAGGGGGACGGCATATCAGCCCAGAGCATTTGGGCGAAATCCCGTGCGGCGTCATCCTGAACAGCAAAGCGGGACAGGATCGCTTGCCCACCTTCCCCGGCATACCACCCGTAGCTGTGGGCATCTTCCGGCTCTCCCAACCGGCCATCACCGTCGAAATCAACGCAAGACGGCACACAAATGTTGGGCGCACGCGCGAATATGTAGGGATAGAGGATACCGGCCTCTTCAAGACGAGTGCGAAGGGCCTTGAGTGC
>JBCCAJ010000525.1:0-1608 GCA_039814845.1 Pseudomonadota bacterium
GTTTCAGAACCGCAAAAGTGGAGGCGTTGCGGCCATTGATCTTGAAGGCAAGGCCGTGCTGTCACAGCCGGAGGTGACGCCTCTGCGCGCCTCCGCCCAAATGATCAGCAAATCGGCGGCCCAAAAGCTGCTTGACCTTACCAAGACGTTCGACCGGCCTGTTGATACTTTCGTTCAAAGCCATTGGCATACCGGCCTGCGTCCGGGCGTGATCTATCCCGCGGGCATTACGACAATCTCGGATCAGCTTGATGGCAGTACAATCCAGACAGAAATGGGACGTGGCGCCGTTGATGTTGTTCGACGTGAGTGGTCGCGCATGTCCTACCGTCGTCAGGTGAAGCGCAGTGCAGCTCAAAGCGCGGCGCCGATCGTCAAGCCAGACTAGCCATACATGATTGTAACGCGGCTCTTCGGCGGTGCAGGGAACCAGCTTTTTCAATATGCGGCGGGCCGTATGCTCGCCGACAAACTTGGCACTGACCTGGTTCTTGACCGTCGGTACATGCGGATTTGGGATGAAACCCGCGCGGATTGCTTTCCATTCTACAAAAACACCCGCTTTTTGGAGGATGTCCTGCTGCCACCCTCGAAATTTGACGGCATGTTGCGCTACTCTGCATGGCGCGTTTTCGGGCGAAACCCCAAATTTCAAAGGGAAAACGGCCTAGAATTCAACTCGGGGTTCTTCGATCTGCCCGACAACAGCTACCTGCACGGCTACTGGCAATCAGAGCGGTATTTTGAACACTCTAAAGAGCGTATTCGCGCCGATTTGCACCTGACAGAGCCGCTGGATGAGCCCAATGACGCCATGGTCGCGCAGATCCGCGATACCAATTCCCCTGTCTCCGTGCATATCCGCCGTGGCGACTATCTGGGCGACGGTGGCTTTGCGGCCTGCCCGCCCGAGTACTATGCCGCCGCCGTTGATCGACTAGGAGAAGAATTCGGGCAACCTCTAACATGTTTTGTGTTCTCAAATGATCCGGATTGGGCGCGCCAGCACCTGAATTTGGGTGTGGAAACTGTGGTGGTCGACATCAATGACGAAACCAAAGGTCATTTTGACATGTATCTGCAATCGCTCTGCGCTCATAACATCATTGCCAATTCGACTTTTTCCTGGTGGGGGGCGTGGCTCAATGAGGCCCCGGACAAACGAGTCATTGCTCCAAAGACCTGGTTTGCGCCGGGCAAACCCGTCAACCAGGATATCTGCCCGCCAGATTGGATACGCCTCTAGCGAGACCGCCCGTCAGGGCGGATGAGCGGCCCTTTTCCAATGACGTCAAACCCCGTAAAACTGCGCCATGACAGCCAGCTTGAACACCAACGCCGCCTTCGTGCCTGAAACTGTGCACAAGCGCGATGTGTTTTCTGAAACCATATCGGGCACTTTGGAAGGCGTCGCAGACTTTCCGGTTGTCCTGCGGCGTTTGGATGGCGTGCCCTTCTACGCACGGCCCTTGGCAGGCTGGCTCGCCCGCAAAGAGATCCGCGGCCTCAAGGCTGTCCAGGGCATTGAAGGCTGCCCCGTGCTGGTGCGTGTCGACAAAACCGGTCTCTTGCGCAGCTGGACCTCTGGTAAACCCCTGCATTTGGCCA
>JBCCAJ010000485.1:0-2191 GCA_039814845.1 Pseudomonadota bacterium
ACCTGATCCGGCAGCTCGGTTTCATAGAAGGCCAGATAGGCCTGCCACAGATCGGACCAGGCTGGTTTGTCGGCGGGTGTGATGGGGCGGATGCTAAGCGTGTCGGGCATGGGCGGGTTCCTTCTGACATGGTCAGCTTGTCACAAAACACGGCCTTTTGTCAGGTGTGCATGTCAGGCACTCACGCAGAAATTTGCTCAAGTTTTCGCGTGGATGTTTGCGTCTTGGGCCCGCATACCCCATGTAACAGCAAAGATATGCAGGAGAGACGACCGATGCGTTTCATCAAATATGCCGCCCCGATTGCCTTGACGCTGGCGCTGTCGCTGCCTTTGCAGGCACAAGACGTGCCCACGGATCTGCCGGAAATCAACGCCGAGGACGTGACTGTCGGGCAGGTGGTGAGCTTCGTGAATGCGATGATCGCCACCGAGAAGGTAAAACAGGAGTTTCTGGCCAAGATAGAGATCGCGGAATCCGAGGAAGAGATTCAGGCATTGGTGGCAGAGGCCGATCAACGCGGCATGGCTGAGGTAGACCGCGTGCGAGGTATCACGCCGGCGGAGTACATGGCCATCTCTCTGGCTGCGCGGGACAGCGAAGAACTGACTCAGCGGATCGCGCGGCGGTTTGAGCTGATGAAGCAAGCGCAGGGTGTGACGGTCACGGATGGCCGCGCAGACCGACCTGAGGGATTTGAGGAAGAGTAGGCCCTGCCTTCATGGGAGTCGACCCTATGTTCTTCCGATGCTGAGCCGAAGTGGGTTTTTTTGCCAAGTCACAAGCCACCCGGCGCGAGATCAAGGCGCTTGCGCCGCCGCGCCTTCGCCTGGCCCCACCCAGGACCTTGCGAAATGGCAACTTCAGGGCGACGCGCGAAGGACGTTCGGGAACGCAAGGACAAAGCACTGCTGCGAAAAGGCCAGGATCGCCAGACCGGGGTCTAACGAAGGCGCTTTATTCCGCAGCCATCGCCTCAGGATCCGCCAAGGTCACGATATCCATCATGATCGTGTTCAGCTCAAAATCTTTGGGCGTGTAGACGCGCGCCACACCCATTTGCAGCAGGCGCTGGGCATCGTCATCGGGGATGATGCCGCCGACGATCACCGGGATGTCCCCCAACCCTTCTTTGCGCATGCGGGCGATCAAATCCTCGACCAAAGGCAGGTGAGACCCCGACAGGATCGACAGGCCGACCACATGGGGTTTGTCCTCTAGTGCGGCGGTCACAATCTCTTCGGGCGTCAGGCGAATGCCTTCATAGGAAATGGCCATGCCGCAATCGCGGGCGCGGAATGCGATCTGTTCGGCCCCGTTGGAATGGCCATCAAGGCCCGGCTTGCCCACAAGGAAGCTGAGGCGGCGGCCAAGGCGATCTGATACGGCATCGACGGCATCGCGAATATCATCGAGGCCTTCGGTTTTGTTCGACGGGCTGCCGGACACGCCGGTGGGCCCGCGATATTCACCGTGGACGCGGCGCATCTCGGTCGCCCATTCGCCCGTGGTGACGCCAGCCTTGGCGGCGGCAATGGAGGCGGGCATGACGTTTTTGCCGTCCGAGGCGGCGGCGCGCAGATCGGCCAGAGCGGCCTTCACCGCGTCGTTGTCACGGTCGGTGCGCCACTGGTTCAGACGACCGATTTGTTCATCCTCCACCGCTGGGTCGACGACCATGATACCGCCGTCTTCGGTTTGCAGAGGGGACGGTTCGCCTTGGGTGTATTTGTTGACACCCACGACGACGGTTTCGTTCTTTTCAATCCGGCCAAGACGGTCGGCGTTGCTGTCGACAAGGCGGGATTTCATATACTCGATGGAGCCAATCGCGCCGCCCATGCCTTCGAGGTTGGCAAGCTCTGACCGCGCGCCTTCCTTCAGTTCCTCGACCTTGGCATCGACGGCGGGGTTGCCATCGAAGAGGTCACCGAATTCCAGCAGGTCGGTTTCATAGGCGAGGATCTGTTGCATCCGCATGGACCATTGCTGATCCCATGGGCGGGGCAGGCCCAGCGCCTCATTCCAAGCGGGCAACTGCACGGCGCGCGCGCGGGCTTTCTTCGACAGCGTCACGGCCAGCATCTCAATGAGGATACGGTAGACGTTGTTTTCAGGTTGCTGTTCTGTCAGCCCGAGCGAGTTCACCTGCACGCCGTAACGGAAGCGGCGGAATTTGGGGTTGTCGACG
>JBCCAJ010000414.1:0-3010 GCA_039814845.1 Pseudomonadota bacterium
ACGTGTCAGCTTTGTGGGCAACAAGATCTATTCGGATCGCCGCCTGCGTCGGGTGATCGAAAGCAAGCAAGCCGGGCTGCTGCGCGCCATTATTGCGCGGGACACATTTGTCGAACAGCGTTTGGCGTTCGACCAGCAGGTGCTGACCGACTTTTATAACTCCCGTGGGTATGTGGATTTCCGCATCACTGGGACAAATGCTGAGCTGGCGCGCGAACGTGACGCGTATTTTGTGACATTCAACGTGCAGGAAGGTCAGCAGTTCCGCTTTGGTGAAATCACCACGACCAGTGAACTGCCCGAAGTGAGTGCCGCACAGTATCAGGACATTCTAAAGATCAAGCAGGGGGTCGTGTATTCGCCGACACTGGTGGAAAATTCCATCGCCCGGATGGAACGACTGGGCATCGCGCAAGGCATAGATTTCCTACGGGTGGAGCCTGTGATCACGCGTGACGACCGTAATCTGGAACTTGACGTTGAGTTTCGGCTGATCCGCGGCCCGCGTATTTTCATCGAACGGATCGATATTCAGGGCAACACGACCACGCTGGATCGTGTGATACGTCGTCAGTTTGACGTGGTCGAAGGCGATCCTTTCAACCCGCGCCAAATTCGTGAAACCGCCGAACGCATTCGCGCACTTGGCTATTTTGCGCAATCCGACGTGGACGCGCGCGAAGGATCGCGACCGGATCAGGTTGTCGTGGATGTGGAGGTGGAAGAAACCACCACAGGGACGCTCAGCTTCGGTGGCAGCTACTCTTCTGACGCGGGTTTCGGCATCACGCTTGGCCTTCAGGAACGCAACTTCCTCGGCCGGGGTCAGCAGGTCGGCATCAACGTCGCCCTGTCGGCTGATCGTGCAAATTACAGCCTGAACTTTGTTGAGCCGTCATTCTTGGGCCGCGATGTGGCATTCACGTTCTCCACGTCGTTGATTGAGACGAACTCGGACAACTCGTTGTTCGACACCACGACGGCGACACTGCGGCCGGGTCTGACTTTCCCGATTGCTGAAAACGCACGCCTGTCGGTGTACTACAGCGCGCGCTACGCGGAGATGCGTGATTATCAAGGCACGTCCCCGACTTTGGCCGCTGAAGTGGCACGCGGTTCAGAATGGTCCAGCGGCATCGGGATCGGCTACCGCTTCGACACGCGGCGCACGGGCCTGAACCCCAATGCGGGTGTTTTGATCGAAACGGATCTGGAATTTGCAGGTCTCGGCGGGGATCAGGAATATATCCGAGGCACGGCCCGTCTTGTGGGTGAGCGGCGTATCTTCAACGAAGAGATTCTGCTACGCGGGGTGCTGGAATACGGTGGCATCTACTACAACAGCAATCCGGGCAGCCGCCAGGTGGATCGTTTTTCACAGAAAGTCATTCGTGGCTTTGACCCCAACGGTATGGGCCCTGTCCAAAACCGCGAATTCCTGGGTGGTAACCTGTTTGCAGCCGCCAAAGCGGAAATTGAATTTCCCCTCGGTCTGCCCAGCGAATTTGGTATCTCAGGCGGTGCATTCTACGATGTGGGCTCGATCTGGAACGTGGACACGGTTGGTGCCGCGCAATCGGTCAGCCTGAAGCCACGCCACGTTGTGGGTGTGTCGCTTTTCTGGGACTCGCCTTTCGGTCCGCTGCGGATGGATTTGTCCAACGCTCTCCAGAAAGAACCGGGCGACATCACGCGTGAATTCGATTTCTCGGTCCGCACAGAGTTCTGACCTTGGTGCCAAGATGACCCGAGTAACACATTGGGGCCGCGCCGTTCTGGTCGCGGCCCTGATCACATTTGGCGCCCCCGTAACGACCGCCCTTGCGCAAGAGCCGCGCGTCTTTCGATCCGATATTTTGGTGATCGATCCAGAACGTCTGTTTGAAAACAGCAATTTGGGACGCACGATGTTGGCCGCGCATCAGAAAAAACGTGAAGCATTGGCGGCAGAGAATGAGGAGTTGGCCGCAGAGCTTGAAGCCGAAGAACAGCGCCTGACCGATATCCGCTCTACGACCAGCCCGGATGAGTTTCGCGACATGGCCGATGCGTTTGATGCGCGTGTTCAACAAATCCGCGCCGACAGTGAACGCCGCGTGCGCGACCTGGAACGGGAGCGTGACGGCCTGCCGGCTGAGTTTCTGTCTCAAGTTGATCAGATCATTCTGGACGTGATGCGCGCAGCAGGCGGCGTCGTTTTGCTGGATCAGCGATCCGTCATTCTGCGGGCCGATGTGGTGGACATCACCGACCGGGCCATCACGCGGATCAATGCCGAATTCGGTGAGGCCCAAGAGTAACGCAAGCTCGCAAATGCTTGCCCCATGGCCCCCGTCTTGCTAGAGACAAACCCCGAAGAACAAGGAACCTGACACCATGACAGAGCCGCTTCAGACCGCGGATATTCACATGATCCAGCGGCTTATCCCGCATCGGTATCCTTTCCTGCTGGTGGACAAGGTGGTCGACATTGACGGGTTCCAGACGGCGCGGGGCATCAAGAATGTCACGATGAATGAGCCGCACTTTCAGGGCCATTTTCCGGGGCACCCGATCATGCCCGGCGTGACGATTGCCGAAGCGATGGCACAGACAGCCGCCGTGATGGTGGGCATGGCCCTTGGTATGCAGGACAAGAACCTGCTGGTGTATTTCATGGCGATTGAAAGCTGCAAGTTCCGCCGCATGGTGGTGCCCGGCGACACGCTGGAGATGTATGTCGAAACCCTGCGCGGCAAACCCGGCGGCAAGGTGTGGAAATTCAAAGGCCGCGCGCAGGTGGGTGATGAACTGGCCTGTGAGGCCGAATTCACCGCGATGCTCGACCTGACCGGAGAGAAGGCCGCATGAGCGCCACCGTCATCCATCCAAGCGCGGTGGTGGAACCCGGCGCGGAGCTGGGCGAGGGCGTGCAGATCGGGCCCTTTTGTCATGTCGGGCCCGATGCCAAGCTGGCCGACCGGGTGGAGCTGAAATCCCACGTGGTGGTCACGGGCCGCACTGAGGTGGG
>JBCCAJ010000442.1:0-2690 GCA_039814845.1 Pseudomonadota bacterium
CGCCCCCTGTCACGGCACAGGTGATAAAGACCTCACGGTTCATGGTGAGCGGCATGGCATCCTCCCCAAAGCTTTGCGTTGCGAGACTTTACCGCTCTGGCGCGATTCTAAAATTTGCTGTAAGTGACAAAAATCATGCCGGAATGGACAAAACACCCAGCGCGTCCGGTGCGCATTGCGATCTTGCTTTTCGATCGGTTTTCCAACCTTTGCCTGGCCAACTGTATCGAACCCCTGCGCGCTGCCAATACCCTCGGCGCACGGACGGTGTTTGATTGGCAGATCGTCAGCCCCGATGGTCAAACCGTGCAGTCTTCAAGTGGCATCGATATCGTGGCCAGTGCGCCCGTAGGTGACGTCAAATCGCTGGATTATCTTTTTGTGATGGCAAGCTATGCCCATGACGGCCACGATACGCCCGCAAACCGTCGTCTTCTCCGCCAGATGGCGCGACGCTGCGATGTGACAGTGGGGTTTGATGCCGGGCCGTGGCTGCTGGCGTCTGCCGGGCTGCTCGATGGGCGGCGTTCCACGGTGCACTGGGACCTGCTGGATGCGTTCACAGAACGGTTTCTCAATGTGGAAACCAGCCGTGCCCATGTGATGCGCGATGGGCCGATCATGACCTGCGCGGGTGCGATGTCCGCCCTGAATCTGACGCTTGACCTTATTGCCGATCATCTCAGGATAGGCGCGGCCCGACATCTTGGTGAACCAATAATAGATGGCCGCGAAGATGCCGAAGACAGCGCCAAGCGACATCACGTAGTGGAAGTGGGCGACCACGTAGTAGGTGTCGTGATAGGCCCGGTCCACCGCGGCTTGGGACAGGATGATCCCGGTCACGCCGCCGAGCGTGAAGAGGAAGATGAAGCCCACGGCGAACAGCATCGGTGTTTTGAAGCTGATTGAGCCCTGCCACATCGTGGCGATCCAAGAGAAGATCTTGATCCCCGTGGGCCAGGCGATGACCATGGTCGCGACCATGAAATAGGCCTGCTGTGTCAGGGTCATGCCCACCGTGTACATGTGGTGCGCCCAGACGACGAAGCCCAAGCCGCCGATGGCGACCAGTGCGTAGACCATCGGCAGGTAGCCGAAGATCGGCTTCTTCGAAAAGGTCGCCACGATGTGGGAGATCACGCCGAAGGCCGGCAGGATCACGATATAGACCTCCGGGTGGCCGAAGAACCAGAAGATATGCTGGAACAGGACCGGGTCGCCGCCGCCTGCCACGTCGAAGAACGTGGTGCCGAAATTGCGGTCGGTTAGGAGCATCGTGATGGCGCCTGCAAGGACCGGCAGGGACAGGAGGAGCAGCCACGCGGTCACGAAGATCGACCAGGCAAAGAGCGGCACCTTGTGGAGCGTCATGCCCGGGGCGCGCATGTTCAGGAAGGTCGTGATGATGTTGATCGACCCGAGGATAGACGAGGCGCCCGAGACGTGGATGGCGAAGATCGCGAAGTCCACGGCGCGGGATGTTGGAGCGTCCTGCCAGCTGAGCGGTGGGTAGAATGTCCAGCCTGGACCGGCGCCACCGTCAATAAACACAGCGCAAAACGCGAGCGCTGTGCCTGCGACGTAAAGCCAATAGGACAGGTTGTTGAGACGCGGGAACGCCATATCCGGCGCGCCGATCATCAACGGCATGAAGTAGTTGCCGAAACCCCCGAAGAGCGCGGGGATCACCACGAAGAACATCATCAGGACGCCGTGGCCCGTGATCATCACGTTCCACAGGTGACCGTCCGGCGTACATTCGCCAGCCGCCGCGGCGGTCAGACGCGCGCCTTCGGTGCACATGTACTGCACGCCTGGCTCCATCAGTTCCATCCGCATGTAGACGGTGAAAATGACCGAGATCAGACCCACCGCCCCGGCGGTGAAAAGGTACAAAAGCCCGATATCTTTGTGGTTTGTGGACATGAACCACCGGGTAAAGAACCCCGGCCGCTCGTGATCATGCCCTTGCAGGGTGGCGTCTGCCATGGTCGTCTCCTGTCCGTCGCGTGTGCAAGCAGTTTCGATGAGTCTGGTCGTCGACCGCACATTCTTGTGATTGGTTCTAGAGTGACCGTCGCTGCGGCGCAACGTAGAGGCGACTGTCTGTCGCGGAATTCGGTGAGAAAAATTGCCTCAGATCAAGGCGGCGTGCCCAAGCGGGCAAGGCACGCTTAGTCCGACACGAAGGGGGCCGGGGGAATAATGTCATTTGCTGCGGATTGTGTTGGCTCCACGCGCTCCGCTCGCAGCGCCGCGAGCACCGCGATGAGGAGGATGGTCGCGAGGGCAACCAAGCATACCATCAGGGCCCGAACCTCGAGACGGCTACTCTTACTACTCTTCATACCACTCATTGACTTTCTTTTGTTGTCCCGGTCCGCACAACTTTGCCTGTATGTCGGACTATGGCCGGGACGGGTTAACGCTTCATGAAGGCGTCAGTGGGGCAGTCGACCTTTCTTCTGACAACGATGCGTTGCCCATACCGAAACAAAATGACGCCAAGTGTTTTAAAAATAGCTAATTTTCGCGAAGCTGTCGCGATGCGCACTATTGCGGGAAGATTTCCGGCGGATTGACGCCTGTCGCCTGGTTTGCGTGAGTCGAGTGGTACTGGCTCAACCCGAAGCTGTTCCGGTTTCTGGCATAGAATCATGGAACGAGACCGCAAAATTGCGCTTCAG
>JBCCAJ010000387.1:0-3274 GCA_039814845.1 Pseudomonadota bacterium
GCGGCGCCCCAAGTTGATTTCAGTTTCATATTCAGTCCTCTTTCTGTTGGTTCAGTCTATTTGGGTTTTGCTCAACCTCTTTGCGATGGATGCCAGAAGGTCATCCGCTTTTCCGTCCAGGCGACAAGGCCGTAAAACGCGCTCCCCACCAGGGCAGAGACGAAAATCTCCGCCCAGACCAGATCAATGGCCAGGCTCCCCACCCCTGTTGAGATGCGAAAGCCCATGCCAAGGGTGGGGGAGCCGAAGTACTCCGCCACGATGGCCCCGATCAACGCTAACGTGGTGGCAATCTTAAGGCCATTAAAAATGAACGGGAGGGCGGCAGGCAGGCGCAGTTTGATCAAGGTTTGGGCGTAGCTGGCGGCATAGGTCTGCATCAAATCCCGCTGCATCTTGTCGGTTTCCCGCAGGCCCTGCACGGTGTTCACAAGGATCGGAAAGAACACCATCACGACCACGACCGCCGCCTTGGATTGCCAGTCAAAGCCGAACCAGTTCACCAGGATCGGCGCGATCCCCACGATGGGGAGCGCGGCCACAAAATTGCCGATGGGCAGCAGGCCGCGGGTCAGGAAGGGGGAGCGGTCGATCACGATCGCCACCACGAAGGCGGCAAGCGCCCCGATGACAAACCCGCGCAGCGCGCCTTTGACCACAGTTTGTACAAAATCGATCCAAAGGATGTCAGTGGAAGCGGCGAAGACAGTCATGATCTGGGAGGGCGCGGGAAGGATTACCTGAGAAATCCCAAGCCCTCGCACCAAACCTTCCCACAAAACGAGAATGGTCAGGCCAAAGAGCAGAGGAATGGCAATGCGCACCGCGCGCAAACGCGAGAGCCGCGAATTGGCCAGCCAAGTGTTGGCAAGCCACGCCGCGGCCCAGAAGATGAGTGCGCCGACAATCCACGTCATTGCCGGAACCCCATGCGACGCAGCGTGATGCGCTGTGCCACGTCAATCAGCGTCACCAGCGCCCCCGCCAGAACGGCCGCACAAAAGAGTGCCGACCATATGGCCAACGGGGTGCCGAACTGATCGCCAATCAAAATCCGTGCCCCAAGGCCACTGATAGCGCCCGTCGGCAACTCCCCCACGATGGTGCCCACAAGGGCGGCAGCAATGCCCACTTTGAGCGCGGTGAAGAGATAGGGAACAGATGACGGCAGGCGCAGTTTCAGAAAGCTCTGAAACCCGCCTGAATTGTATGTTTTGAGAAGATCAAGCTCTGACAGGCTGGGCGATCGCAGCCCTTTCACCATCGACACCAGAACCGGGAAGTAACACAAATAGGCCGAAATGATCGCCTTGGGCGGCGTCCGCCCGTCGATGCCCACTTGGTTCGATAGCACAATGATCATGGGCGCCAAGGCCACGATGGGAATGGTCTGGGATATGATCGCCCAAGGCATCAGGCTCATATCCACCACGCGGCTATAGACGATAGCGATCGCCCCTAAAATGCCCAAAGAGGTGCCCAGCAGGAACCCCCAGAAGGTCGATTGCAAGGTAATCCACCCATGATAGATGAGCGAGCGTTTCGACCACGCCCTCCCGCGCAGCACCATCGCCCCGGTCGTCTTCCAAACCTCTTGTCCCACTTGTGACGGTGTGGGCAGGCGCGGTCGATCAAGGGCATATCCCCCGGCCACATATTCGCGATTGTCCAGCATCAACCGCCAGACCGATACATCGCGCCGCGGCACTGACCCCTCGGGCACAACCTCTGCCCCCGTCCGTTCGGCAATATCCAGGGCAGGCCGAACATTCATCGGCGCCACGGCGAGCCACCACAACCCAACGATAACCAGCAAGACCGTAAGGACAGGCACAATGCTACGCATCGTCTGCCACCCAACGATACAGGATGTCCGGCAACCCCTCCTCATTGTCGCCATCCGTCTGACGCATGGCACGAAATCCTTCTCTTTCATAGAAGCGTCGCGCGCCGGTGTTGGCCTGAAACGTCCAGAGAGACAGGGCAGTTTCAAGGCCCTTTGCGTGATTGATGAGCGCCTTGCCAAACCCTTTGCCGGGCCGGGCGCTGTAGAGTGCGCTGACGAACCCGTCTGCGGTCAGTGAAAGATAGGCCCGGATCGGATCGGACACGACGAAGGCGCGCGTTTTGGCCAGCAGGTAAACGCTGTAGTATGCCTCAACCTCTTGCGGCGCGTGGACGCGTGGCATCCAAGGCGTGGCATCAATCCAGTCGTTGTGAATAGCGGCACAGGCAAGGGCATCTTCCGCAATGGCCTGCCTGATAGTCATTTCAGTCATAACTATGCCCAGCCCGCAGCCCCTCGCGCACCCGTTGGGCGACTTCCAGAAACTCCGGCGTGTCGCGGATCTCCAGCGGGCGCTCAGTGGGCAGTGGGCTTTCTATCACATCCGTTACCCGGCCCGGGCGCGGCGACATCACCACGATCTTGGTGGACAAAAACACCGCCTCAGGGATCGAATGGGTCACAAAAGCAATGGTTTTCTCGGTCTTCGCCCAAAGGGCCAAAAGCTGTTCATTCAGGTGATCGCGAACGATCTCATCCAGCGCGCCAAAGGGTTCGTCCATCAGCAGGATATCAGCATCAAAGGCCAGCGCGCGCGCGATCGAGGCCCGTTGCTGCATGCCGCCCGACAGCTGCCATGGGAACTTCTTTTCAAACCCGGCCAGATCGACCATCTCCAACACACGGGAAACACGCTCGACCTGATCGGCATTGCTGTAACCCATGATCTCAAGCGGCAGGCGAATATTGCCTCCGATCGTGCGCCAGGGATACAACCCAGCCGCCTGAAACACATAGCCATAAGCCCGGCTCAACCGAGCCTCCCTTGGCGACACACCATTCACGGTGATCTCCCCGCCCGTGGGCTGTTCCAGATCGGCCATGACCCGCAGGAAAGTCGTCTTGCCACAGCCAGAGGGGCCGATGAAGGAGACAAAATCCCCCTTCTGGATGTCCAACGACACATCGCTGAGCGCATGCACAGGGCCGTCATTCGTTTCAAACGTCAGGGACAGCCCTTTGGCCGATATCACGGGGTTTTTCGTCACGGTTTCTTTTGTCTTACACACCCGTCGCCGGAATGCCCGTGCGGGTGACGGGCTGGGGCGCGGTCAGGTCTTTCCACTGGCTCAGCGCTTGGTTCACGGTGCCGTTGGCGGGGCGTTCCACGAATTGGCCATGGCCCTGCTGGGCCCGCACTTCCCCGTCATGGATGGCGACATGGCCACGGGTGAGCGTGAAACGGGGCAAGCCTTTGACGTGGTGGCC
>JBCCAJ010000325.1:0-4003 GCA_039814845.1 Pseudomonadota bacterium
GATCGTGTTGAATTCCTCGGCGAGGACGGGGAGGTCGGCTTCATCCACTTCGATGCGGGCCAGTTTGGCGACGCGGGCGGCGATTTGGGTGTCGATGGACATGGTTGTCTCCTGAATATGGCGGTCGTTTAGCCCTGCGCGCCCGCCCGCGCAAGCATATGGCGACGGTAAACCTCAATCATCCAGCCCAGCATGATCGCGTTGAGGATATGCCAGGCAAAATGCGTGCCAACGGGGATTTGAGTGCAGAGCGGTTCATCGAGGGATCGGAAGGTAATGGAGATCACCAGGATCGCCACCCCGATCAGTAACCCGCGCGCGGTGGTGGGGTGTTTGTGCAGGAGTATGACGCCATAGATGCCGATCAGCAGCGCAACCGGCAGGTAAGACGATGACACGCCAAGCACAGGCACATAGGCAAAAAGTGGCGTCATAAGCGCGGCATAGGGAAAGAACGCTAGCACCGATGCCCCTGCCCAGAGCGGGGAAAGACCCAGATAGTCGCGGCTGGCGGCAAAGAGGTACAGCAGGATAAAAAGCGCAATCGCGCCCACATCGGCCAACGCGGACCAGCTTTGCGCGTGAGTGTGGAACAGGAAACTGCCGACGCCGATCCCGGCGAGGATGAACACCAAGCCCCAAGCGATGGGCAGGTTGCCATCGCGAAGGCGGTAGGCCATCACGCCCGCCGCAAACAGAAAGGCCGCGTTGGTCAGCGCGTTGATCGGCTCGGCCCAATAGCTGGGGTCAAGCCGTTCGCAGTAGATGTCGATCTGGCGCGTCCACTCCACGCTGTCATCCTTCGCGCTTGGTGCTAGTGTCAGGGACACAGATAGGGAGGATGCGATGAAAATCATATGGCTTGGGCATGGCTCTTTCAGGATTGAGATCGGCGGGCAGGTTTTGTTGCTGGATCCTTGGCTGACGGGCAATCCGGCGCTGCCTGAGGTCAGCCATGATGCGGCGGTCCAAGATGCCACGCATATCCTGCTGACGCATGCGCATTTTGATCATGTGGCGGACACGCTGGACCTGGCGCGAAGCCTCGATGTGCCGGTGGTGGGCCAGTATGACCTGATGTCCTATTGGGAGGAACATGAGGGCATCGCCACGGTGGGCTTCAACAAAGGCGGCACCGTGGATCTGGGCGGCGTATCCGTGACGATGGTGCATGCGGTGCATTCGTCGAGCTTTGGCGGCCCGGACGGACCCAACATCCCGGGCACCGAATGCGGCTTCATGATCGCAGGCGAGGGGCACACGATCTATGCCAGCGGCGACACGGATGTGATGGCGGATATGAAGGTGTTCAACGATCTGCACGCGCCCGATATCGGAATCCTATGCGCTGGCGGGCATTTCACAATGGATATGAAACGCGCGGCCTATGCGGCGAAAACCTTCTTTGATTTCAAGACGGTTATTCCGTGTCATTACAAAACCTTCCCGATCCTCGAACAATCCGCCGCCGCGCTGGTTGAGGCCTTGCCTGGTGCAGAGGTGATCGAGCCTGAGGTCATGGTCGCGATTAATATTTAGATGGGGCGCTGCCCCACGTCGAAACGCGAGGCGTTTCGACGTCCCCCGAGGTATTTGGGACAAGAAAGAAGCATCAGGCGTCCGGCTTCTTTCTTGTCCCAAATACCTCCGCCGGAGGCACGAAGTCTATTCACCGGCGATCCGCAAAAAATGACTTCAGAAGTCTTTCACACTCCTCAGCGGCGATCCCATCATACACCTCCGGCGCGTGGTGGCATTGCGGGTGATCAAACACGCGCGCCCCGTGCAGCACGCCGCCAGATTTGGGGTCGGACGCGCCAAAGTAAAGCCGCCTGATCCGCGCCCAGGATATGACACCAGCGCACATGGGGCAGGGTTCCAGCGTCACGTAAAGGTCATGCTCGGTGAGCCGTTCTTGTCCTAAAGCGGCGCAGGCCGCGCGGATGGCGGATAGCTCCGCGTGGGCCGATGGATCGTTGTCTTGCCGGGTGGTGTTGCCTGCGCGGGCGACAATCTGGCCTGTCGGGCTGACGACAACTGCGCCCACGGGCACCTCGCCGCGTTCAGCGGCGGCGCGGGCCTCTTCCAGTGCGGCGTCCATAAAAGATCGAAAAACCATTGCCCTCGAATGCCCTGACAGCGCGCCTTTCGCAAGCCATGCTTTTGCGCTAAGCCGCCCGGCATGACGAAAGAAACCCCAAAAGGTGACCGCATCGCGAAGGTCATCGCCCGTGCAGGCCGAGCCAGCCGTCGTGAAGCCGAGCGGTTGATTGAGGCCGGCAAGGTGACGCTCAATGGCAAACTGGTGGAGCGCGCGGCGCTGAACGTGCTGCCCTCTGACAAGATCGAGGTCGATGGCGTGCCGCTCAATGCGCCGGAGCCGCCAAGGCTGTGGCTTTATCACAAACCCACGGGGCTGGTGACCACCGCGCGCGATGAACAGGGACGTGCCACCGTCTTTGACGACCTGCCTGAGGATATGCCCCGGGTGATGACGGTGGGGCGGCTTGATCTGAATTCCGAAGGTCTGCTGTTGATGACCAATGATGGGGGTGTGAAGCGCAAGCTGGAATTGCCCTCGACGGGTTGGTTGCGCCGTTACCGCGTGCGGGTCAAAGGCCGCGCGGAAGACGCCACGTTGGAGCCGCTTCGGCAGGGGTTGGTCGTGGATGGTGAAAAATTCCAACCGATGACGGTGACGATTGATCGTCAGACGGGAGCCAATGCTTGGGTCACCGTGGCGCTGCGCGAGGGTCGCAACCGCGAAGTGCGGCGCGCGATGGAAGCAGTGGGGCTGATGGTCAACCGTCTCATCCGCGTGTCCTACGGCCCGTTTCAGTTAGGACAATTGAAATCGGGGCAGGTGGAAGAGGTCCGCCCGCGTATCCTTCGCGATCAATTGGGGCTGGCGGCGCCGAAGGAAGACACACCGGGCCGCGCCAAACCGACCCGGCGGCGCAAACCAAAACCGTCCAGACGCAGCTAGCCAACGCATTCTTAAAAAGAATGCGTGCGTAGTCTTTTGAAGACTTCGGTTCGGAGAGCTATGATAGCGCTAACATTGTCGGTTGCATTTGGCCCGAAACTTGGTAAGCAACGCGCAATCAAAACGGAGACTTCCCATGAGCCTGATCATCGACATCCACGCCCGCGAAATCCTCGACAGCCGGGGCAACCCGACGGTGGAGGTGGATGTGATCCTCGAAGATGGCACAATGGGCCGCGCTGCGGTGCCGTCGGGGGCCTCGACCGGTGCCCATGAGGCGGTGGAAAAGCGCGATGGCGATAAGAGCCGTTATCTGGGCAAGGGCGTGCTTGAGGCCTGCGCATCCGTCAACGGTGAGATCGCCGAGGCGCTGGCGGGCATGGACGCGACCGAACAAGTGGCCATTGATGAAGCGATGATCGAACTCGACGGCACGCCCAACAAGGCGCGTCTGGGCGCAAACGCGATCCTTGGAGTGTCGCTGGCCGTGGCCAAGGCGGCGGCTGATTTCACCACGCAGCCCTTGTTTCGATATGTAGGTGGTACACCTGCGCGCGTGCTGCCTGTGCCCATGATGAACATCATCAATGGCGGCGAACACGCCGACAACCCCATCGACATTCAGGAATTCATGATCATGCCGGTCAGCGCGGAGCACATCCGCGATGGCGTGCGCATGGGGGCGGAAGTGTTCCACACGCTGAAGAAGGAACTCAGCGCAGCCGGGCTTTCCACGGGGATCGGCGATGAGGGCGGTTTTGCCCCTGACATCAGCTCGTCCCGCGCGGCGCTGGATTTCATTCTGAAGTCGATTGAAAAGGCGGGCTACAAGCCGGGCGAAGATATCTATCTGGCGCTTGATTGTGCGGCGACGGAATACTTCAAGAACGGTAAGTATGAGATTTCCGGGGAAGGGCTGTCGCTCAGCCCGGAAGAGAATGCCGAGTACCTCAAGGCGCTGGTTGATGACTATCCCATCATCTCGATCGAGGACGGGATGTCTGAGGATGACTGGGA
>JBCCAJ010000141.1:0-6807 GCA_039814845.1 Pseudomonadota bacterium
CTATGGCATTAAACAATTTAATGCATAGGTACTGCATCCAGTGTCGACCGACCTTCCCCCACTCACATGGCTGCGCGCCTTTGAGGCCGCCGCGCGTCATCTCTCCTTCACCCGTGCGGCGGGGGAGCTGAACCTCACCCAATCTGCGATCAGCCAGCATGTGCGCAGCCTTGAGGCGTTTTTGGGGGTGGAACTGTTCGTCCGCCGTACACGCGCGCTGGACCTGACCGAGGCGGGCAGCAACTACCTGCCCGTGGTGCGGGAGGCCTTTGATCTGATCGCCACGGGCACGCAGGCCTTTACTGGCGCGGACCGGGGGCAGACGATGGTGTTGAACTGCAATATGGTGTTTTCCGCGCTTTGGCTCGCGCCCCGTCTGCACCGGCTTTATGCGCGTCATCCGTGGTTGGTGCTGAACGTGGTGACCCATATCTGGGACCCGGATAAAAATGCGGGCCGCGCGGGGATGGAAATCCGGTTCGGGCGCCCCGGGGATATGTCGCCTGAGGCCCGCAAAATCACAGATGAAACCTTCTTTCCCGTCTGCGCGCCGGGCTTTGCCGAACGGGGCATTGATCTGGCGCAGGCGCCGCTTTTTGATTGCGCGGGCATAACGGGCACGTGGGATGCGTGGTTCAAATCGGGCGGTGGCGCGGATCATTCAGGCCGCGCGGTGAACCTCAGTTCCACTTACGTGGTGGCGATGCTGGCGGCCAAAGCGGGGGCAGGGCTGTCGATGGCCCATGATTCAATTGCAGCGGATATGCTTTCGTCTGGTCAGCTTGTGCAACCCTTCCCCCATGCGCCCGCGTTGAGTGAGAGCTATTTTGCCATACCGCCCGCGCCTCACGCGCAGACACCGGCGTCGCGGGCATTTGAGGACTGGTTGTTTGAGGAATTGAAGCTGTAGCCGCCGTGGCAAACAAATTCCTACAGGACGCCCTTGGCAGGCCCCGGGTGGGGCTCTCCTCTCGGTGGTTGCATGCAATCGCTTTCTCGGTGCCGGCAACGCACGTGCAGCAGGTGTGCGAGGGGGCAGCGGACGAAGACACGGTGGGCTGCGTCCTGGACCCCGTGCCAGTTATTCAGCGGCTAAAGCCACCACACCTGCCTTGGCGCGATCATCTCTTTGGCTCTCCACCCGCCGCCGCACCAAGGCAAAGACGGGCGGGGTGAAGAAGAATGACACCACCGTCGACAGAAGAACACCGCCCGCCACGGACACCGCAAAGGGTGGCCAGAACCCGCCACCTGCCAGGATCAGCGGCAGAAACCCTCCGAATGTCGTGATGGTGGTGGAGATGATGTGGCGCGATGATCCCATCACCACATCGACCATTGCCTCTCGGTCGCCTGCGCGGGCATCCGCATCTTCTTGCAGGCCCGACAGGATGATGATGGCTGCGTTGATCGACACGCCGATGGACCCAATCACGCCGATGACCGCCGTGATCCCGAACGGGTATTGCAGCGCGGCCAAAGACAGGATCGACAGCCCCGCCGACAAGCCCGCCACGATGAAGGTCACGCCCGCCAGACGGAACGACCCCAGTGTCAGCACCACGGTGGCCAGTGACAAAGTGATGATCAGCCCCAAAGGTGCAAGCAGATTGCCCATGGTCGAATCCCGCGCATCCGCGTCTCCGCCAAATTCCAGCCGGTAGCCCGCAGGCAGGGTGAAGCCCGCCTCCTCCAACCCTGCGCGGACATCGCGAAACGCCTGCTCGGGCAGAACGCCGTGGACGATGAAGGCCTGAATGTTGTTGACCCGCTCAGAGTTGCGCCGGGTGATCGCAGCGTCTGAAGGCAGCACCTGGGCCTCTGCCAAAGCCGAAAGCGGCACCCAAACCGGCGTGCCTGTCTGCCCCGGCGGAATGATCGGCAGGTCAGAGATCGCACCTAGATCGCCGCGCACCCCATCCCCGACACGCACGCGCACCGGCAATTGTTCCGTGCCTTCCAGAAGCGACCCGCCGGTGACGCCCTCTAGCGCCGTATCCAGCTGCCGCGCAATCTGACCCAGATCGAGACCCAGGAGCCGCGCCTTGGCTTCATCGACGGTCAGCGAAACCTCTGGCGCGCCGCCTGACACGGTGGATCGTACGACCGTTACCAAATCCTGATCTGCAATGATGGCCCGAGCTTCATCGCCGAGCGCGCGCAGGGTTGCCGTATCGGGCCCCACAAGTCGCAGCTCAACTGGTGCATCCACCGGCGGGCCTTGCACCAGTCCGCGCACTAGAATGCGTGCCTCGGGGTAATCCACTGTCAGGCTGCGTTGCAAGGCGGGCACCAACAGGTCAGTCGCCTCGGGCGAGGTTGTCGTGACCAGCGCTTGCGCAAAGCCGGGTGCCTGATCACGATCGCCGATCACGTTGTAGTAAAACGCGGGCGCGGACCGACCGATCACCCAATCGACCTGAGTGATGCCGTCTTGGCCGCGCAGTGTGTCGTCAATCCGCGCGGCCAGATCTTGCGTGGCATTGATCGCGGTGCCCGTGGGCATGTCGACCTCAATGTGGAATTGATTGCGGTCCACGCCCGGGAAAAACTGCGCTGTCAGCGTGGGCATGGACGCAAAGCCGAGGACCGGCAGCACCAGCGCCACTGTCACCGATTTGACCGGGTTAGCCATGGACCATGACAACGTCCGCCGAAAGCCGCGTGAAATTGGGGCAAAGCGCAGCCCGCCGGGGCGGCCCTCCCGTAGGGTCCATCCCGCCACGGCGGGGGTGATGGTGATCGCAACAAGGAAGGACCACATGAGCATCGTCACAACCGCAATGGCAATCGCGCCCACGAAATCGCCCGCTGGGCCGGGCAGCAGGATCATCGGTGTAAACGACAGCGCCGTTGTTACGGTGGATGCTAAAAGCGGTGCGAAAAGCCGCCGGACCGCGCCGCCCGCCGCCTCCTTCCGGGTGGCCCCAGCGACCAGCCGCTTGCCCACCTCATCGGCCATCACGATCGCTGCATCCACCAAAAGCCCAAGGGCCACGATCAATCCGGTGACCGACATCTGGTGAACGGGCAGACCCATCGCGTTCATCGTCATCAGCGTGGCGAGCGACACCACCGGCAGCACCAGCGCCACGATCATGGCTGAGCGAATGCCAAGCGTGATCAGCAGGACAAAGACCACGAGCCCCACGCCGATGGCCATGTTTGTACCCACTTCCCACAGCCGTTCGGCGGTATAGCCTGATTGATCGAACACCAACTCAGCCATTAGCCCGGCAGGCAGCGTGGCTTGATAGGCTGCCAGCTCTTCCCGCGCCATCGCCATCCAGGCATCCACCTGCAGCCCGTCATTGATCCGCGCGGCGACCAAAATGGCGGGTTTGCCATCTGACAGTGCCATCTCTGCCTGAGGCGTAACCGCCCCGCGCGTTACCCGGGCCACATCGCCCAGTTGCGTGACCCGCCCATTTGCATCTTCGCGCAGCACCACCTGGCGCAGGCGGTCGAGCGCCGTAATCTCACCTTCGACCGTCAGAATGATATCTGTGCCGTCCGCCCGCAACCGGCCCGCTTGAACCTTTGCATCCGCCGCCCGTATGGCGTTTGAAACCGCATCCGCCGTCAGCCCAAGCCCTGCCGCGCGCACGGGATCCAGCGTGACCAAAACCTCTTCTTCGGGTGTGCCAAACTCATCGACCAGCTTGGTGCCCGGCACAGCGCGCAACTTGTCAGCCAGATCCTCTGAATAGCGCGCAGCCAGCGTCATTGGGAAGGTTTGCCGGTCGGCCCGGACCGCCACAATCGCGGCATAGGCACCGGTATTGTCGGAATCAAATTCGGGGGCCAGAACGCCCGCTGGAAAATCACGCTGCGCATCATCGAGCGCATCGCGGGTCTCTGACCAGACCTGCTCAATCCGCTCCGCTTCCAGCGTTTCAATCAGTTCGATGGAGACGACGGAAATGCCCGTCGAGGACGTGCTTTCGATCACATCGACCTCGGGGATCTCCGTCAACCGCTCCTCGATCTTGGAACTCACCAATGCCTCAACCCGCGCAGGATCTGCACCCGGGAAAACGGTGGTGACCGTGGCGAAAAGGTTTGTGATCGTTGGGTCCTCTTGCCGCCCGATGGACAGGAGCGATGACAACCCACCCGCGATCAGGACCAGCAATATCAGCGCAACAAGACGGGGGGAACGGAACGTGATGGTTTCCATCGGAATTACTCCGTGATCTCAACCAATTGCCCCGGCACCACGCGGTGGGGGCCTGCAGCAATCAAGGCGGTGTTGTCAGCAAAGCTGCCTCGCACGAAGCCGCGTGCCTCAGTGCTGTGCAACAGTTCCACCGCCTCCAACGCGGCGCGGTTTTCCGCGTTCACGGTCATCACGGTCCAGCTGCCATTTACCCCTTCGCGCAGCGCCATCAAAGGCACCCAGGTGCCGGGTTCCTTGATCTCCTGGATCAAACGGATTTGCCCCGATTGTCCATAGGCTGGCGCGGTTTGGCCCGCTGGCAGGTCCAACTCAAAAATCGCACTGCGTGTGCGGGTTCTGGGGTCAAGATCTGGACGCAGATAGACCAGCCGCGCGGAATAGGTTTGCGCGCCGAATAGCGCGTCTGCTGCTGCGCCGATGGCCAGCCCCATGGCCATATCTGCGGGCAAACCCACCCGCAGACGAGGGCTGGCTTCTTCCAGAAGGCGCAAAACCGGTATGCCGGCGCCAACGGTCTGGCCAAGGTCGGCCATACGCGCGCCCACCTGGCCCGCGAACGGTGCGCGCAGGATGGATTTATCAAGCGCCACATCGATGCGGGCGATCTGTGCGTCGGTCTGATCAATCCGCGCGGTCAGCTCAAGAACTGAAAGCCGCGCCTCATCAAAGCGCTGGGTTGCAGCAAACCCCTGCTGTTCCAGTTTTTCCTGACGCTTCGTGGTCAGTTGCGCCAATTCCAACTGCGCCTCCAAAGCGGCGCGCGCGGCCAGTGTTGCATCCCTCTCAGCCCTGAGCGCGCGTGTGTCTGTCTGCGCCAGCATTGCACTTTGTTCGACATGCGCACCTTCTTCCACCGCGATTGCGACCAGTGTACCACCTGCCTCAAACGACAAATCTGCCTCTTGAGCGGCCTCCAACTGGCCCACAAAACTGCGGGTGACGCGGTAGCCCGGTTCCGGCGTGATCTTTTGTGTGCGCACGCTGACGGCGGGGGCGATATCAGGAAGCCCCACGCTTTCGGCGCGATCAGCGATGAAGCTGGAGCCGATGACGACCAGCCCCACGGCAATGGCCGCCGTGATCGAGGTAGAGGTCAGCGTGCCCAGAGTTTTCAATATACGGCGGGACAAGGAGGGTGTAGTCTTCGCGTTCGGCATGGGTGCACCCGTTGAATGTTAGATGCGCTAACATATGTTAGGGTTTCTAACTTTGGCAAGGATATCACTGCCTTTTTTGGCGAAATTTGCCATGGACACGGAAGTAATGGCGGCAAAGCGCACACAATATCATCACGGCGATCTGCGCGCAGGCCTCGTTGAGGCCACGCGCCAACTGGTTGAAGAAAAAGGGGCGGATCGGTTTTCCGTGTCGGATGCCTGCCGGGCGGCGGGGGTGTCGACGGCGGCACCGTACCGGCACTTTGAGGATCGCGATGAAATGCTGGTGGCTGTGTGCTTTGAGGGGATGGAACGATTTCAGGACTTGATGCTCAAAGCTCTGAAAGGCCATGCGCACGGTTCTTTGGAGGCGATCATCGCCTTGGGTCATTCCTATATCCAGTTCGCCACGTCCGAACCGGGTGTCTTTCGACTGTCATTCGGCATTGGGCGCGAACACGGAGACAATATAGAACTGGCGGAACAAGGTATGCGCATCTACGGCATTGTTCTGGAACAGGTGGCGGCTTATTTCGGCAAAAATGACGTGGATGACGACGTGTTAGACCGTGCGTTCCCGCTCTGGACTATGGTGCATGGGCTGTCCTTTCTGCTGATTGATGAAAAGATGGCTATGCTCAATCTTGACCACAACATTGATGCGATGATCCGCGATAACACGCGCCGTTTGCTGGCGGATTGATCGGTTGGAAGGGGGCCAGCCCCCCACGCCGAAACCTAAGGTTTCGACGTGCCCCCCGGGATATTTATAGCAAGAAGAAAGGCAGCCATCTGATGAGCCTTTCTTCTTGCTGAAAATATCCCAGCCGGAGGCAGTAAACTTATTTGTCGCCGCTAGAATAATTTTTTGAAATCTCTTGCGTTTTAGACAATAAAGCCGCCATGGAAGACATCCGCCCCATTCGCATTTTCCTTGAGGTCGCCCGCCAGCAAAGCTTTGTCGGCGCAGCCAAGCATTTCAATCTCACGCCCTCCACTGTGACCCGCACCATCGCGCGGCTGGAGGAGGAACTGGGCCAGCAACTGCTGCTGCGGACGACGCGCAAGGTGAGCCTGACTGCCATAGGCGCAACCGTGGCCGCGCGATATGGCCCGTTGATTGAGGATCTGGACGCCACGACGGAGCAGATCACTCGCGAAAGCCGCCCCGACCGGGGGCATCTCCGGCTCAACGCGCCGCTTTCAATGGGCGTGCGCCTGTTGCCGGGTTTGCTGGCAGCGTTTCGGGAGGCATTTCCGCAGGTCAGTGTGAGTGTCGATCTCTCTGATCGTTTGATCGACATCATGGAAGCGCCTTTTGACTTGTCGATTCGCATTTCGCGCCCGCCGGCGGATGTCTCCACCATTTGGCGAAAAATCTGCGTGGTGCCTCGGCAAGTCGTGGCGTCACCTGGTCTGTTGCACCGGGTTGGAGTGCCGGAAAGCCCCGATGACCTGACGCCGGACCAC
>JBCCAJ010000391.1:0-3241 GCA_039814845.1 Pseudomonadota bacterium
GCTCGACGTTCACTTTGTCAAACACGTCCAACCACATCGGCCAAAGCCGCATTGTACGCGGATCTTTGAACCCCCAAACCTTGCCCGGATGGGCGACAATTTCCCGGCGCAGGATGTCGATCAAAGCGGCTTGGGCTTCCTCGGCCGCCGCAGTCTCTCGCCAGCCTTCCGGCAACGGAAACGTCCCATGGGGTCCGTGCCAGACCCGGTCGATCCTGGCCAGCAACCGCTCCTGCACCGCCACGATTTCTGCATGTTCCCAGAAACCTGCCAGGTTGGATCGCCCTGCGGGGATCAGATCCTCACCGCAATCCACGCCCAGCGACGACAAAACGCTCATCCCCACAGAAGTGCCGGAGCGATGCATGCCCAGCACGACCACAACAGGGGTTTTCGCCCCCGCGGTCATGACCGTCCCACCAATTTGGCCAGCACCACCGCCAACGCAAAGGCCGCCAGTGTCGCGATCAGATCAAGCACACGCATCAGAATGACAAACCCCGCCGCCAGCGCCAGCGGGATATGCAGTAAGCCCAGCACACTGGCCCAGGTCCAATCCGCCACCCCCAAGCCCATCGGCGTGATCGCAATCAGGCGGGACAATTGCACAAGGCTGAAACTGGCGAAAAACTCCACGGGCAGAAGCGCGATCCCGGCAGGGATGGCCACGATGAACGTGCGCAACGCTGTCAGCAGATAAAACCCAAGCGATATCGCGCAAAGCCGCAGGGCCACGGGGCGGCGCAGAAGCGCCAGCAGATCAGCCAGATGAAACCGTGCGGGCACCATCTGAGGGCGGCGCAGCACAAACAGAACCGCCGCAGTGCCCAGGCCCAATGCCCCAGCGATGTAAGGCGTCAGGACCGGCGCAAGCAAAATTGCACCAAACGCGGCCAACACCACGATCATGACCAAATCGAACACCTGCTCAAACAGCGAGGCCGCGACGCTTTTGCCAGCAGGCAAACCGCCATGAAACTTGGCACCCAAAGCACGGCCCGCATGTTTGGCCACGTGGGGCATCAATACGAAGCTCAGCACAGCCCCCAGACAGGTGTAAAGAAACGCCGACGACCGCAATGGCGGGGGGCTGTCACCCGCTGGCAGATGCTGCATCACCATCCGCCATTTCGCAGCACTGAGCGCTTGCATGGCCACGGTGACGGCAAAGAACGCAGCGACATGACCAATCGTGACCGCTTCAAACACAGACACCATTTGATCGCGCGTGATACCTGAGGCCGCCACCAGCAACCCCATAAGCACCAGCACGCCCGCAAGGGGCAAAATGTGCCAGAAAAGCCGCAAACCGATCCCTTTCGCGTCGGTGGCCAAGATGCCCTGTCGACGTGATATGACGCTGTCGCGCAGTATCGCCTTACTTTCCGCTCGCATCCTCGGGCCTTTTTATCCACGCTCGACCACAACCCCGTTCGGGACAATGCTCATGACCGACACTGCCAAACTGATTGGGCTAGCTTGTGTCCTTTTTGCAGCAAAAATCGTGATGTTGGCCTGGCTTGCGATAAACACCCAGTTCGTGATGGACGAATTCTGGCAATTTGGGCAGACCAAGTACCTCTGGAACGGATTTTATGACACGATATGGCCGGTAAAATCAGTGGGTTACGCGATCTGGTACGCACCCGCTCATTGGATCGGATGGGATGCGACTTCGACGGTTATCTCGGGACGCATCTGGGCGTTTGCGACAGTTTTGATGACCTTGTGTATCGTGGCCGCGATCGGGCGTCGGATCGGCTACTCCTGGCTCGCCGTGATTGCGGTTCTGCTGCTGCTTTTGTCGGTATCCACATACATGGAGCGCTCCTTTCGGCTCCGTTCCGAGACGCCCGCGATCCTCTTTGCGGCGCTGTCTCTTTGGGTCGTTTTGAAAGACGGGCTACCCTCCCTGCGTGCGGTTGTTGCGGCCGGCGCTCTGACCGGTTGCGCATTTCTGTGCACGCAGAAGGCCGTCTATTTCAACGGATCCCTTGGTGTGGCGCTCTTCGTTGTGTTCTGGAAAGAGGCAGGGGTCATCGCTGCCCTGCGCGCCAGCGCTGCTCTCATCGTCGGCTGGATTGGGGCAATCCTCGTTTATTGTCTGCTGATGGGCGGGGCCGATGTGGTGGCCGTGCTGCGTCAGACATTCCTCGGCCCGGCGGAGCTCGCCGCCACGGGCGGCTCACTTTATGACGGGCTGGAACGCTTCATTTATCAGACCCTGCTGCGTAACCTGCCGCTTTACGCGATCTTCGCCGCCGGTTTGGTGCTGACCCTCGCGCAGGCGCACACCCTTCCCCCTGCCCGTTTAATCGCAGCCATCTTCACCACGATCGTCACCGCACTCGTTTTCGCCCATAACCAACCATGGCCCTACATTTTCGCCATGTGCCTGCCTTTCTGCGCGCTTTGGGCACCCGTCCTATGGGATCGCCTGATGACTGCAAATCCCGCACGACAGAGGTTGGCCCCCATTGTAGTGGGTCTGCTGGTGGCCATGACGTTTCCGCGCAATGTCGACTACCTGGATCATTCCAATCATGTGCAGCTGTCTGTCATCCAGGCGGCAGAAGAAATCATCGGATGGGACGGCACCTATTTCGACGGTATCGGCATGCTTCCCACGTCCTATGACACCCCGCGCCGTTGGCTTGACGCGCCTGCCATCGCGGCGATTGAGGCTAACCCCGCGCCGCTGATGACCGCCCTGCGCGACACGCCGCCTGACCTAATCATTGAAAGTTATCGTACGGACAATATGCCTGCCGCGTTCACAGAGTGGATAGCAGAAAATTACTTCGCTATCGCGCCAGGCCTTCTGCGTCCCAGGGGCAAGCTAGAAGCAGACGACCGGACGCCAAAAACAGGCGATCGCCCATCGCTCTTTACTCAGGTCTACACCCGTTAGGTTGTGAATCAGGACACCAAGCTGGGTAATTGGTTGGGGCGGTTTGTACCGTCGTTTCGCCTGTCGCATGCTGACCGTGCCGAAAGGCCACAACATCTGGGCAATATTGCTTGTGGCGAGTCAAAAAACATCCACAATATGTTGACCGTTTTCCCACAAGTAGGTTATGAAAAACTCGCTGCTACAAAGAACAAGACGCCAAATTTTCAATCACTGCGTGCGTGGGGGGTAAACGGTAGATGACAATGCGAAAGGCGCATTATGAGCCGACAGATGGCGCGAAAGCATCCTGTGGCAAACCGATCAGCATAGACGGGATTTTCCCATCCA
>JBCCAJ010000155.1:0-6427 GCA_039814845.1 Pseudomonadota bacterium
ATGAAATACATTTCCCTAATCCTCACGGCTCTGACTTTGATGGTTACTGCGGCCCATGCCGATGATCGAAAAGTGGTGGAGGCGTTCTATACCGACCTTCTGAGTGCCCCCAATTCGGATGATCTTGCCGACCGCGTCGCCAATGTGGTGGTGGAAAATTGGGTGTCCGTCCCGACCCCGCGAGGTGGGCCGGATGCGGACGGGCTGATCAAAACGCTGCAAGGTTTTGGCGCCGCGATCCCGGATCTCAACTGGGACGTGCAGGAGATCTTGCAGGACGGTAACCGTTACATCGTGCGGTCCATTGCGACGGGTACGCCTGTCAAGCCGCTTTTCGGGATTGAACCAGCGGGCAACAGCTTTCAGATCATGACGATCGACATTCATACGGTGGAGGATGGCAAAATCGTGCAATCCTTCCATGTGGAGGAATGGGCCAAAGCGATGCAGCAATTGGCGGCGGAGTAAGCGCCCCGGCTACCAGCTTGGGAATGGATCGGGGAATTGGCTGTAATCTTGGGCCAGTTCCTCGTCGGTGATGAGGCAGCTATCCAAATGGCGCGTGATCGCGGCCTGATCCATGTCTTCATCCGTGCCGATAAAGACAATCTCTTGCCTACGGTCGCCAAAGGGTTCCACCCATTCGCTTTCGATAAAGTCCCGCATGTCTTGCGTCCAACGTTCTTCGGGGATGGCCGAATACCACGTGCCCGCCATGCCGTAGTCTTTCAACTGCCCGGCCAGTTGGAAATTGCCTGCATAGTCCATCCGGGTGCAGAGCCAGAAATACCCTTTTGATCGGATGAGACCGGGGATCTTTGGCCCCATAAACTCCATCAACCGCTGCGGCACGAATGGCCGCCTCGCACGATAGACAAAGGCGGTAAGACCGAATTCGTGGCTGTGGCTGTGCACCAAACCGTCGCCGTGATCGTGATCATGGGCATGGTGGCCTTCGGTCATCTCGCGCTCCACCTCCTTGACCCAGGTGGGGTATTCCTGCGCCTTGTCGAAATCAAACGAATGGGTGTTCATGATCTCCGGCAGGTCGACGCGGCCGTGATTGGTGTCGATGATCTTGGCCTCACCATTGATGGCCCGGACCATCTGGTGGATGCGGTCCAATTGATCGGCGCTGACCATGTGGGATTTGTTGATAAGGATCACGTTGGCAAATTCCAACTGATCGATCATCAGTTCAACCACTGAGGTTTGATCATGGGTTTGCAGCCGGGTCTTACGCTCGGCGATCTCCATCTCATCAGAGTGGTATTGATCGAGGAAGTTCACGGCATCGACCACCGTCACCATCGTATCCAGCTGCGCAATGTCCTTGAGCGACCGTCCGTCATCCATCGGGAAGGTGAAGGTGGCGGCGATGGGCAGCGGTTCTGACACGCCGCTGGCCTCGATGATCAGGTAGTCATAGACGCCCTCTTGGGCCAGCTTGCGGGTTTCCTCAAAGAGGTCACCGCGCAGGGTGCAGCAGAGGCAGCCGTTTTCCAGCTCCACCAGCTTTTCTTCGGTTTGCAGGATCTTATCGCCGATCTGCTTGCCGTCGATATTCACCTCGGCGATGTCATTGACGATGATCGCGACGCGCTGGGCGCGTTTGGTTTCAATGATGTGGTTGATCGTGGTGGTTTTGCCACCGCCGAGAAAACCACTGAGAACGGTTACGGGGATTTTTTGCATGGGCCTGATCCGGGGGTCGCTGAGGTGGAATTGGTCAGGCGGGATGCGCAGGCGCACGTGGCGCAGCGGTCTCTGGCAGCGTCGTTATACTATAACAAATTGAGCGACGACAACCGCCTAAGCCGCTAGGCCTTGGCTGCCCATCTCAAGGAACTTCTTGCGGCGCGCGGCAATCACCTCCTCGCGGGAGAGGCCGTCCAATTCGCTTAGAAGCCCTTCTAAAGCGATGCCGACTGAGGCGATGGTCTTCGGCTTGTCGCGATGCGCGCCGCCCATGGGTTCGGCGATAATGCGGTCGGCGACGCCGAGCTTTACCAAATCCTGCGCGGTGAGGCGCAGCGCCTCTGCCGCCTCGCGCATCATTTCGGCGTCTTTCCAGAGAATGGATGCGCAGCCTTCGGGGGAGATGACCGAGTAGACGGAATGTTCCAGCATCGCGACGCGGTTCGCGCTGGCAAAGGCCACGGCCCCGCCGGAGCCGCCTTCGCCAATGACCACACTCACCAGTGGAACGCCGATTTGAAGGCAGGTTTCCGTACTGCGCGCAATTGCCTCGGATTGGCCGCGTTCTTCCGCGCCCTTGCCGGGATAGGCGCCGGGCGTGTCGATCAGGGTCACGACGGGCAGGTTGAATTTATCGGCCATCTGCATCAGGCGAATGGCTTTTCGATAGCCTTCGGGCCGGGCCATGCCGAAATTGCGTTCGATCCGGCTTTTGGTGTCATTGCCCTTTTCGTGGCCGATCACCACGACGGGGCGGTCGTTCAGCCGCGCCAGCCCGCCCATAACGGCCTGATCATCTGCGAAGTTCCGATCGCCGGCCAGTGGTGTGTATTCGGTAAAAAGCGCCTCGATATAGTCGCGGCAATGAGGCCTGTCGGCATGGCGCGCGACCTGGCATTTGCGCCAAGGGGTGAGAGATTTGTACAGGTCCTCCAGCATCTCGGCGGCTTTTTTATCCAGCGCGCCAGCCTCGGCCTCTACATCCATTTCCTCGTTCGCGCGGGCCATGGCGCGCAGCTCTTCTGCTTTGCCTTCGATCTCCGCCAGGGGTTTTTCGAAATCGAGATAGTTGGTCATATTCGCACTCCGTCCCGCGTCAGAACGGTATATGACGATCTGTCAGCGGTTTTGCAATCAAACGGGCCACAGAACCGGGATCAGTGTCGCCACCAGAAGTGCGGCCATCACCAGATTAAACGCGCGCAGCCGGGCGGGTTGCGTGAGAATACGGCGCATTTGTTGGCCAATCGTTGTCCAACTGGTGGTGGATACGAAGGAGGCCAGAACATAGGCCCCGGCCACCCAAAGTACGGCAGGCAAATCGCGGCTGGTGGCGTAAAGCGTGATGGCCGACAGTGCCATGGTCCAGGCTTTGGGGTTGACCCATTGGAACGCAGCCGCCTGCAAGAAGGTGAGCGGCTTGCCTTCCGCCTCGCCGCCCTTCGGCGGGGCGGCATTGGCAATTTTCCACGCCAGGTAAAGCAGATACGCCACGCTGAACACCTTCAGGATCGTGTAGCTGAGTGGCCAGATGTCGAACACCTGCATCACGCCCGCGCCGACCAGTAGTACCATCGCCGGAAACCCCAACCCGATGCCCATCATATGGGGCACCGTGCGGCGGAAGCCGAAGTTCGCGCCAGAGGCCATGAGCATCAGGTTATTGGGCCCCGGTGTGCCAGCGGTCACGAGGGCGAAAGTGAAAATCACGGTGAAGAATTCGAGAGTCATGGCGCAACCTTATGCCGTCATCTTCCGCATGGAATTGTTTTCTTTTGCTCTATGATCAAAAATGCGCAATAAAATGCGATTATGGACGCAATCAACGATCATATTGTGCAAGAACTGACCCGTGATGGCCGGATCAGCAACCTTGATTTGGCCGATCGCGTGGGCCTGTCGCCCTCGGCCTGTCTGCGCCGGGTGCAGGAGCTGGAGCGGCGCGGGGTCATCAAAGGGTATCGCGCGCTGTTGGATAAATCCGCCATGGGGATCGGGTTCGTGGCCTATGCGACGGTCGGGCTCAATTCCCACACCAAGGCCAGCCAATTGGCTTTTGAACGTGCGATGGAGATCGCGCCGGAAGTGGTGGAATGCCACAACATCACGGGCGCGGTGGAGTATCTTTTGCGGATCGAGGTCGCGGATTTGGTCGCCTATAAGGCATTTCATACCGATGTCATCGGGACGCTGCCGCAGGTGAATTCGATCACGTCCTACGTGGTGATGGGGTCGCCAAAGGATGCTAGAGCCTGAAGGCCTTAGGCGATGTGCAAATCTGTGCTTGTCTCTTCTTGCGTGTCGAGCGGAGCGGGGCGACCGAAATAGAACCCTTGCAAATGGTCGCAACCGAGGTTGGCAAGCATCTGCGCCTGTTCTTTGGTTTCTATGCCTTCGGCAGTCACCTTCATGCCCAGTCGCGCACCCAACAAGACAATGGATTCGATCAGTTCGACAGACCGCGTGCGGTTAAGTTCCAGCGCCTGCACGAAGGATCGGTCAATCTTGATCCGGTCAAACCCGTATTTCCAAAGGTAGCTGAGGCTGGAGAACCCAGTTCCGAAATCATCCATTGCCACTGAGACACCAAGATCCTTGAGGGCATCAATACTCATGGAGACGCCGTGCTGATCTTCGATCAACAGGGATTCCGTGATCTCAAGTTCAAGCCGTTCCGGCGGGAGGCCGGAATTGAAAAGCGCATCTTTCACGGTGGCCACGATATTGCCGGATTTGAACTGTTCCACCGACAGGTTGATCGCGATGAAAGGGTCCCCGTCCAGATCGGAAATCGCCTGTGTGGCTGTGCGCAGTACCCATTCCCCAAGCGTGTTGATCAACCCCATGCTTTCCGCAATCGGGATAAACTCGGCGGGGGAGACGAATTCGCCGTCCGGGCCCGTCAGACGCAGCAAGGCTTCATAGCCAGCAACGGTTTTCCCGGCGGCCTCGACAAGGGGTTGGTAGTAGAGTTTGAAGCGGTTTTCCGACATGCCCGATTGCAGCAGATGTTCAATGAATTGCCTGCGTTTGAGCGCCTCACCCATTTCATCGGAATAGACTGCGACACCGTCACGGCCGCCGGTCTTGGCCGTGTAAAGCGCAAGATCGGCCCGGGCCATCGTATCTTCGACTGTCATGGACCGGGTTTTGGCGGCATAGCCCGCGCTGATGGAAACGGTGACGCCGATGCGCGCATCGACGGACGCCCGCGTGAATTGTTCGCCCAGCTTGTGCAGATTGTCTTGTGCCGCTTCTGGTGCGCGCACGTCCGGCGGGGTCATCACGCCGATCACAAATTCATCCCCGCCGAACCGGGCCAGCAATGCATCTTTCGCAAAGACCTGTCGCATCGTCTGCGCCAGGGTGGCGAGGACCAGATCGCCTGCAGCGTGGCCTTTAGTGTCATTGACAGATTTGAAGCGATCCACGTCGATATATGCGATGCCGTATAGATCGCCCGCCTCGGCCTGGGCATTGGCCTTTTTCATAAACGCGCCCCGGTTCAAAAGACCGGTCAGGGAATCGTGCTGCGCCAGATAGCGCGCGTCTTTTCGCGATTGCGATGTGTGGGCGCGCTGCATGGCGTAGGCTGCGGTTGGCAGTGCAAAAAGCGCGCAGCCCAAAAGAGTCAGAAGCGATGCAAAGGTCGTGAGGCCGGTTTTGTAAGCATTTTCCAATTCGTGGACGTCCAGTAGCAACAGCATCCCGCCCAGGCGTTCCCCGGATGTGTCTTCGATCACATGCATCGATTGCGCATACCTGCCTTCCGCACCATGGAGTGGGGAATACTGCACCAGCTCCAGCTCGGCCTCATCTGCGATGGCTTTTTGGTACCAGGCCATAAGCCGTTCCGCGGTGAGTGTGCCGCGCGGCGTTTCGATCACTTCATCGGTTCGGATATCTTTGGCGATGATAAAATTGCCGTCGCGGTCGAGGAAGATGTATTTCGCCAGAAGGGCATCGAAGCCTTGTTCAGCAAAGGGGCCGAAATACAGGTATCCGAGGGGTTCACCGTAGAACACGTTGTTCAGATGGTGAGAGGTTCGTGCGGCGCTGAACAGGTTGTTTGACAACACACTCGCATGGGTCAGAACAATCCTGTCCGTATGCGAGCGGACAAGCCAAAGCAGGGCCGCCGATCCGAGACCGACAACAATCAAGGTTGCAAGGATGAACCTGTTGATCACACCGAACGCTCCTGTAACGGGGCGTCGTATAAGGTGCAGGGTCTAACTGAGGTTTAAATCGTGGAGCAGCGCGGCGTGAAAAATGATTAAATTGATATGAAACCAAAAAGAAACGCGGCGCATTTATACGCCGCGTTTCGTGTATTGGTCCTGCGGTTGGGGCCTGATCAGACCCGGCCTTTCCACGGCACCAGCCAGCGTTCCAGCGCGCGGATGCCCACGTCAATCAAGAAACCGATGATGCCGATCAGGATGATCCCAACGATCACGATATCAGTCAGCTGGAATTTCGACGCAACCATGATCATCATGCCAAGGCCGCGCTCGGCGGCGACCAGTTCGGCGGCCACAACTGTGCCCCAGCAGACCCCCATCGCCACCCGCGCGCCGGTGAAAATTTCCGGCAGGGAGTTGGGGATGATGACCCGTGTCAGGATTTGCCATTTGCTGGCACCCAGTGAGTAGGCCGCGTGCACCTTGGATATGGCTACGCCCGACACACCCGCGCGGGCCGCGATCGCCATGATCCAGAGTGCGGC
>JBCCAJ010000097.1:0-8304 GCA_039814845.1 Pseudomonadota bacterium
CCGCGATGGCCTCAATCGGCACACCGGCGGCGATCCGGCCCATCAGGGGCACGCTCATCAGCGCGGCCTCCACCACCTGCGCGGCGACAGGGGCAGACACGGGGGCGGGTTTCGACCCTTCAATCACGCGGGGCACGAAACCACCTGCGTCACCGCCCGCGTTACCACCGAGGCTTTCGGGCAGCTTCACAATCTCCAAAGCGCGGGCGCGATGGGCGAGGCGGCGGATAAATCCGCGTTCCTCCAGCGCGGTGATCAGCCTGTGAATCCCCGATTTGGAGCGCAAATCCAGCGCATCTTTCATTTCGTCAAAGCTGGGCGGTACGCCATCGCGCTGCACCCGCTTGTGGATGAATTCCAGCAAATCGAGCTGCTTCTTGGTGAGCATTATCCTCTCCTCCGGTCTCCGGTCATCATGCTTTGTTCTACGCATGTTCTTGTTTTGTGTCAACTATGCCGTTTTTGTTCTTGTGGATAAGTCGACTAGAGCGGAAGATATTCCATCACATCCCCGGCTTTGCGGGGCCCGTCATCTGGTGGGCGGATCATGAGGGCGTTGGAGGTGGCCAGCACAGTGAGAAGAGAGCTGTCTTGGCGGCCGGCCGGGGTGATGCCGTCCTCATTCACAACGGCGCGCATATAGTGTTCGCGGGGGCCGTTCTTTGGGACGTCGCGGGTCAGCGCTGCCCGCTGGCGAGGGGCGGGCACGCCGGGAAAACCCAACATAACCCGCACCATAGGCAGCAAAAACACCTGCCCGCAGACCAGCGCGGACACCGGGTTGCCGGGAAGGCCCACCATCGGAATATCGCCCATTTTGCCCGCCATCAGCGGCTTACCGGGGCGCATGCGGATCTTGTAAAAAGACTGCTGCAAACCCATCGTTTGCGCCACATCCGCCACCAGATCATGATCGCCCACGGAGGCCCCGCCGATCGTGACGATCATGTCGCTGTCCTGCGCCAGGTCGAACGCCGCCCTCAGGGAGGGGGCATTGTCGCGCGCGATGGGCAGGATGCGGGCGTCCGCACCTTCGGCGTCTAACATCGCTTTCAACCCGTAAGTGTTTGACGCGATGATCTGATCGGGGCCGGGGGTCTCTCCGGGCAGGACTAATTCATCGCCGGTGGAGATCAGCGCAACGCGAGGTTTGCGGGTGCAGGTCACCTGCGCCACGTTCATCGACGCGAGCAACGCAACGTCGGTGGCGCGCAGGCGCCGCGGGGCCGTGATCCTCTGACCCACTGCGAAATCGGAACCTGCCGCGCGAATATAGGGGCCGGCGTCCAAACAATCGCCAAGCGTGATCACATCGCCATCGCGGGTCACGTCCTCTTGGATAATGATGCGATCTGCACCTTCAGGGACAGGTGCACCGGTAAAAATTCTAACACATTCATTGGGTTGGAGTACATGTTTAAACCCGTGTCCAGCGGCAGATTCGCCGATCACGGTGAAGGTCGCGCCGGGTGCTGCCTCATTCGCGCGCAGGGCATAGCCATCCATGGCCGAGGCATCAAACGGCGGCTGATCGCGCACCGCAGAGGCATCTCTTACCATCACGCGACCGGCGGCTGCCTCCAATGATATCGTTTCTGCACGCAAAGCTGTGACCAGGCAAAATAGCTGCTCTAGTGCCTCATCAACAGAAATCATGACGCCTCATAACGCCCGGATTTTCCACCATCTTTCAGGGTCACGCGGATGCCGCCGATCTGCATGCCGCGGTCGGCGGCCTTGACCATGTCATAGACCGTCAGCGCGGCGGTGCTGACGGCGGTCAGGGCCTCCATCTCCACCCCGGTCTGGCCAGTGGTTTTGACGGTGGCGGTGATGCGGATGCCCGGCAGGTCGGGATCGGCGGTCAGATCCACGCTGACCTTGGCGATGGGCAGCGGGTGGCAGAGAGGGATAAGGTCGGCGGTTTTCTTTGCGCCCATGATGCCCGCGAGCCGCGCCACAGACAAAACATCGCCCTTCTTGGCGCGACCTTCTGTAATCATATCAAAGGTATCCGTGGCCATCCTTACATAACCCGCGGCTTCGGCCACGCGGTCGGTCACGGGCTTGTCGGACACATCAACCATGTGGGCGTTCCCGTCCCCGTCGAAATGGGTCAGCTTGCTCATATCCCCATTGCACCCGTCGTATCCGCGCCTACCAGAATGGCCTTGGTGGCGGCGGTCACATCCTCTTGCCGCATCAGCGATTCCCCGATGAGGAAGCTGCGCGCGCCAAATCGGGCCATGTCGGCCAGATCATCGGCCGTATAGAGCCCGCTTTCGCAAACGATCATGCGGTCTTCGGGGATCATACGGGCGAGGGTGCGAGTGGTGTCGAGCGTGGTCTCAAACGTATTGAGATCGCGGTTGTTGATGCCGACCATGGTGGACGCGAGCCGCGCTGCACGCTCCAGTTCTTCGGCATTGTGGACTTCAAGGAGCGCGTCCATGCCCCAGTCTGTGGCTGCGGCCTCAAGTTCAGCGGCTTGCGCATCAGAGACGGAGGCCATGATGATCAGGATGCAATCGGCCCCCCAGGCGCGCGCTTCGGCCACCTGATAGGTATCATACATGAAATCCTTCCGCAAAGCCGGGAGGTTACAGGCCGATCTTGCAGCACCCAGAAAGTCGGGCGCGCCTTGAAAACTGGGCGTGTCGGTCAGAACCGAAAGGCAAGTTGCGCCGCCCGCTTCATAGGCGGCGGCCAGCGCGGGCACGTCGAAATCTTCGCGGATGAGGCCCTTGGACGGGCTGGCTTTCTTTATTTCAGCAATGAGGCCGTAGCCCTGTTTGCTGGCCTGCAGAAGGGCATCGGTGAAAGGGCGCACGGGAGAGGCCGCTTCGGCCTGCGCCTCAATGTCGGCGAGGGGCACGGCGGCCTTGGCTGCCGCGATTTCCTCAAGCTTGTAGGCTTTGATGTTTTCAAGGATCGTGGGCGTACTCATGTGGCCTCCGATGTGATGCGGGCCAACGCGTCTATTTTGGCTTTGGCGGCCCCGCTGTCGAGGCTTTCTTTCGCGATTTCAACGCCTTCTGACAGGTTTATCACCTTATCGGCAACCACCAAAGCCGCGGCCGCGTTCAGAAGAACGGCATCTCGATACGCCCCCGGCGCGCCATCCAGCAACGCGCGGAAGGCGACCCCATTTTCTTCGGGAGTGCCGCCAAGAATGGCTTCAAACGGATGTACCGGCAGCCCGGCCTCTTCGGGGTGAAGTTCCATATCGGTGACCGTGCCGCCCTCAAGCGCGGCCACCCAGCTGACGCCGGTGATGGTCAGCTCGTCAGTGCCATCTGAGCCGTGGACAAGCCACGCTTTTTCAGACCCAAGCGCCGCAAGCGTTTCGGCCATGGGGCGGATCAGGTCGCGGGAAAAGGCGCCGGTCAGCTGGCGTTTGACGTCTGCGGGATTGGTCAAAGGCCCGAGAATATTGAAGATTGTTCGCGTGCCAAGTTCGGCGCGCACGGGGCCCACATGGGCCATGGCCGGGTGGTGCATGGGGGCCATCATGAAGGCGATCCCGGCCTCATCAAGCGCGGTTTGCACCACGTCAGGGCCGACCATGACATTCACGCCCATCTGGCCAAGCGCATCCGCCGCGCCGGATTTCGAACTCAGGTTCTTGTTGCCGTGCTTGGCCACGGGCACGCCCGCACCGGCCACGACAAAGGCCGTGGCGGTGGAGATATTGAGCGTGCCTTTGCCGTCACCCCCCGTGCCCACGATGTCCATCGCGCCAGGCAAGCCACTGACCTTATTGCATTTTGAACGCATGACTGCGGCGGCAGCGGCGTATTCATCGACCGTCTCGCCGCGTGTACGCAGCGCCATCAGCAAGCCACCCACCTGCGCCGGGGTCGCCTCCCCATTGAAGAGGATCGTGAAGGCCTCCTCAGCTTGATCCCGCGTTAAAGCACGGTCAGCGGCGGCGCTGATCAGGGGTTTGATATCGCTCATGCCGCGACTGCCATCTCGTCGAGGAAGTTCTTCAGCAGCGCGTGACCATGCTCGGACCGGATAGATTCAGGGTGGAACTGCACGCCGTGGATGGGCAGTTCCCGATGGCTGAGGCCCATGATGGTGCCGTCTTCCAATTCGCCCGTGATTTCAAGTTCTTCCGGGCATGTCTTGCGGTCAACGATCAGCGAATGATAGCGCGTCGCGGCAAAGGGTGTGGGCAGGCCCTTGAACACGCCGCGGCCGTCGTGGCACATCTCGCCCATCTTGCCGTGCACGATGTCGGTGTGGCGGACGACCTGACCACCGAAAGCCTCCCCAATCGCTTGATGACCCAGGCACACACCCATCAGCGGCGTGTGCGTCTCGGCGGCGGCCTGCACCAGCGCCAGGCAAATTCCCGATTGCTGCGGTGTGCCGGGGCCGGGGGACAGCAGGATGCCCGAGGGTTTCAGCGCCATCGCCTCCTGTACGTTCAGCGCATCATTGCGATGGACAACCACATCCGCGCCCAGCTCCCCCACGTAATGGACGAGGTTGTAGGTGAAACTGTCGTAATTATCTATCAGAAGCAGCATTTTGCCGGTCTCGCGCGCATTGGGGCTTTGGCCCCGGTCAGGTGTCGCGGTATACTTGGCTGAGGTTGCAATAGGGCGTCAAGGGGCGCATGAGGGCCGCAGAGACAAATAGAGGGTGAAACCCGTGAAAACAGGCTTGCTGGGTGGATTTCTGACGGGAACGGTTCTGTCGGGTTTGGTGTTGGGCGGTGCGTCGGTAATGACGTATCAGTCGGGGGAGGCCCCAGACACCACGGAAGTGGCCGTGCCGGCCGGGTCCGACTTCCGTCAATCGCGCGAGGATGAGGAGGCGAGCCTGCCGACCTCTGATGCGGCACCCGATGCAGCTGAGAAGCCGCAGATTGAGGCACCGGAACCCGATGATCTGGCCTCCGTCGGGGAGGCAACGGAAAGCGCGGCGCAACCCAGTACGGGGGAGGCTGCCGTGGGCTTGACCGCGCCCGATGCGCCGGATGTGGCCCCCGGGCTGAGTGCGGATATGGAAGAGCCGGTGCTGCCCATCCCGCAAACGCTTGCCCCGCAGGCGCCCGCAGGCGAAGATGATTTGTCGATCTCAAGCGAGCCTGCCCAACCGGTGCAACCGGATGTGGGCGAGGGTGGGGCCTTTGAGGAGGAGCAGACCGCACTTGTGGTGCCCGATGGTCCGGCTGACGCGGCGCCAGAGGTGCAGCCCGAGGTGACAGAACCTGAAACTGCTGAGCCTGAGGTGATTGAGCCCGAAGTCGTCGAACCAGACGTGGTTGCACCAGAGGTCGCGGAGCCAGAGCAGGAACCCTCCGCCACGGTTGGCAATTTGGCCGAGAACGTGACTGTCGGGCGGTTGCCATCTGTGGCGGACGCAGAGGAGGCTGAAGACGAACCCCCGCAATCGCGGCTTGAACGCTATTCCGTGGAGTTTGAAAACCCCGAAGGCAAACCGCTTTTGTCCTTTGTGCTGCTTGATGAGGGGGACGGGTCCGTTGGGTTTCAGAACCTCGCCGGATTCCCCTATCCGATCAGCTATGCTGTCGATGTGAGCGCACCAGGGGCCGCAGATGCGATGACGCGCTATCGCGAGGCAGGGTTGGAGGTTTTGGCCATGGTCGACCTGCCGGAAGGCGCCAGCGCGTCGGATGCGGAAGTGGCGATGCAGACCTACCTGGCCCAATTGCCCGAGACCGTGGCGGTGATGGAAGGGGTTGGCAGCGGCCTGCAATCCAGCCGTGAGGCCACAGAGCAGCTGATCCCCATTCTGCAGGAAAGCGGGCATGGGCTTGTGCTCTTCTCGGAAGGGCTCGACACAGCGCAAAAGCTGATTTCGCGCGAAGGCGTGCCAGCGATCAGTGTGTTCCGCGATGTGGATGGCAACGGGCAAAGCGCGTCAGTGATCCGCCGGTTCCTGGATCAGGCGGCTTTTCGCGCGGGCCAGGAAGAGGCGGGCGTCGTGATCGTGGGGCGTTTGCGTGCGGAGACCGTATCGGCCTTGTTGTTGTGGGGCCTGCAGGACCGCGCCAACAGCGTGGCCATTGCGCCCGTGTCTGCGTTGTTGAAACAGCAGGTGGGTGGGTAAGTTCTTGCCGTCATCTTGTGCGATCGCAATGGGTTAGAAAGCGTTCTTGATGTCGCTTTCCACCCATGTGCCGGGTTCAATGCCCTCAAGGTTCCAATTGCCGATCTGCCACCGGATCAGGCGCAAGGTGGGAAGTCCCACATGCGCTGTCATACGCCGGACCTGCCGGTTGCGGCCCTCATAAAGCGTGATTTTCATCCAACTGTCGGGCACTGTTTTGCGCGCCCGGATGGGCGGCGTACGCGGCCAGAGGTCGGGCGGTACGATGGTCTCAGCATCTGCGGGTCGCGTGAAACCATCTTTCAGGGTGACCCCCGTGCGAAGCGCATGGATCGCGTCGCCTTCGGGGATGCCTTCGACCTGCACCAGATAGGTTTTGCCAGTCTTGAAACGGGGGTTTGAGATTTGGGCCTGCAGCTTGCCGTTGTCCGTCAGCACCATCAGCCCTTCGCTGTCCCGATCCAGCCGCCCCGCCGGGTAGACGCGCGGCACGTCAATGTAATCCGACAGGGTGGGGCGCTTCGTGTCGGTCCCCCGGTCGGTGAACTGGGGCAGCACGCCAAAGGGTTTGTTGAACAGGATCACGCGGGTCATAGCGCGCCCTTAGCCCAGCGGCCCGAAAAACGGAACAGTGTTGCCCTCATTCTTCCCATTTTTCCTGTAGTCTGCGCGACTCAGGAGGGATGTCGGTGAGAGCATCGTTTTATATGCGCCGGGCCTGGGTCGGACTGTGGCATCGGCTTTTGTTTGCGCGTCTCAGCGGGCAGGCGGAGATCACGCGCGCCAATGTGGCAGTGGTGCATGGCGATGTGTCGGCGTTGCGCCGTTGGGTCCTGCTGGGGCGGATCAAGCGCGCGCAGGGGCGGTTTTTCGGTGAGATCCTGAATTTTGAGCAGTTTCTGCGGGCCTGCCCTGAGGTGCCAATCGAAGGCCCCGGGCGCGAAGCGTTCTTGCAGGCAGTGGAAGAGGGCCGGCCCGTGATCCTGCTGACCGGCCATATCGGGAACTACGCGCTCGGCCTTCATGTTCTGAAGCAGGCGGGGATTGATGCGGGGTTTCTCTATCGCACGCGGGGGAACCTGTTGCTGGACAGTCGATTTGACAAGATGTTGCAGATGACGGGGCAACGGGGCTTCAAGATCGGTCACCGCAGGCAGACGGGGTATGAGGGAAACCTGAAAGATTTCATCGCGTTCCTGGCCAACGGTCATGTGACGGTCATGCTGGGCGATCACCGGGATAAGCGCGGCGAAAAGATCCGCTTTCTGGGTCGACGTGCGCCCACGTCCCTAACGCCCGCGAAGCTGGCGCGCGCCCATGGGGCTTTGTTGATCCCGTGTTTTGTGTTTCGCAGGAAGGGGCTGCGATTTCGCGCCGTTTTGGACGACCCGATCCCACATAAAGGCAGCCTGCGGTCGATGATGCGCGTGTTCAACGACCGGATGACGCAGATCATTGAAGAGGACCCGACGCAATGGTCCTGGACGATCCGGCGGTGGTAGGATGACGCAGCCCCGTCTCATAATTCACGTGCCCCGCGACATGCTCCAGCGTTATGGGCAGGAGGGATTTGGCCTTTATGCCGCCCTCGCGCCCGGGATGCGCGCGCGGGGTGTCCCGGTAGAGTTCGTCGATCGACCCGGCACCACCGATTTGACCCACTACACCCGCGAAGATTTCCATCTTGTTCATCACGGGTTTTTGCGGCGTTTCAATCTTCTCAATACCGGCATCGCCTATCTCTGGCCCTATTGGTATCTCGATCAGCGCGGCGTGCTGTGTGACAGCTCTCTGGGCCGGGCGCAGCCGGATCTGAGCCATGTGCCGCTGGGCCGCGCACAGGCCTTTTTTGGGCGCGTGGGCGGGCGGTTGAAGGAAAAGGGGCAGTCGAAACACGACCAACCGCCGCGACAGGGGCCATTGGCGGAAGGCGCGATTGTGGTTTTCCTGCAAGGGCTGTCGGATCCGGTGCTGCGCAACATGGCGATGTTGGAGACGGAGATGCTGGATCTGGTCGTTGCCCATCGCGCGGAGCGGCGGGTGGTGATCAAAGTCCATCCCAAATTCCCCGGCACCATCGCCGCGGCCCATGCGGAGGCTTTGACGACATCAGAGCAGAATGTGGAGATCATCGACGCCAACGTCCACGACCTGCTGGAGGGCGCCTATTGTTCGGTTTCCATCTGTTCGGGTGCGAGTTTCGAGGGGCTGTTCCAC